>NZ_JBEZGJ010000023.1:0-59669 GCF_040649965.1 Micromonospora sp. NPDC048843 | reverse complement strand
GGCTGTTCGCGTACGTCTACGACCCGGCGGCCAGCTCGTCCAGCCCCGGCGCCGGCGCGGGTGGCGCGAGCGGCGCTCCCGCGTACGCCGGGGCGGGTAGCGGCTTGCGCAGCGGCAGGTCGGTCAGGGCGCCCTCGGCCACCGGCAGCTCGGGCTGGTCCAGCACCGTCGGCGCGATCCCCAGCTCGGCGTGCAGCATGCGGGCCACCAGCGGGATTCGTGACGACCCGCCCACGAGGAACAGCCCGTCGAGCTGATCGGGGCGCAGCCCGGCGGCGGCGATGACCTCCCGGGTCCGCTGCACCGCCCGGCGCAGCAGTGGCGTGGCCACCCGCTCGACGTCCGCCCGGGTCAGCTGGATCGTCTCGGCCACTCCCGGCACCGCGACCGGGGCGACAGCGGAGCGGGACAGGGTCTCCTTCGCACCACGTACCTCGTCTGTGAGCCGGACCTGGTCGCGGCGCTGCTCCGGATCCGCCGGTCGGGTGAGCCGGGCCCACTGATCGGCGTGCCGCTCACCGACCAACTCGCCGACCCGCCGCACCAGCGCGGCGTCGAGGTCCAGACCGCCCAGGTCTGGCAGGCCACCGTCGGCGACCACGCTGAAGCCGGAGTCCCCCCAGGGATCCGCGCCCTCGTTGCGCAGCACAGCGACGTCGAGCGTTCCGCCACCGAAGTCGAACACCGCTATCGCCCCACCGACCGGCACCGGACGGTGCAGCACCTGCGTGTAGTAGCGGGCGGCGGCCACCGGCTCCCGCAGCAGCCGGGTGCCGGGCGGTGTCGGCCCGGCGAGGGTGTGCTCGGCCGCCTGCGGCCAGCCGGCCCGCAGCAGCGCGTCGGCGAGGACCTGCCGCCGCGTCGCGTCCCAGGCGGCCGGACAGGTCACCACGGCCGGCGGCAGGAAACCCACAGCGCCCACCGCCGCCCGGCCGACCGCCGCCAGCACCGCGGCGAGCAGGTCGGCCGGCGGGTACGCGCGGTCGCCAAGCTGCACTGTCGGCTCGTCCACTCGACGCTTCGGGTTCGCCTCGAACCGGGCCGGGTCGGCCTGCGCCAACCGGCGGGCGTCCCAGCCGGTGTGCAAAGTGCCGTCCGGGTCGGCGTAGACGGCGGACGGACTGAGCGGTTGACCGTCCATCAGCAGCGGACGGGTCCGCCCGTCCGGCCAGCGCAGCACCGCGACAGTGTTGGACGTGCCGAGGTCGATGCCGAGGGCGAAACCCTCGTGCTGGCCTGCCATTGCCCGATACCTCCGCCGCGACGAGGGGAACTCGACCCCGCATCGTACGCAGGCCCCGCCGCACCGCTGATCACTCGGTCCGGGGTGGTCGGTGGCGTCCGGTCAGTGGGTGGAGTGGACGCCCACCACCTCGTCCTCGCTGGTCTCCCCGGTCAGCTGGAACCCGAGTTTCAGGTAGAACTGCTCCGGGCCGTCCGGCCCCGGCTCCCACGTCGTGTAGACCCGGTCGTGCCCACGTCGGCGGGCCTCGTCGCGGACGGCCTGTACCGCGAAGCGGCCGTACCCACGGCCCTGGTGCTCGGCGGCGATGTTGAGCCGCCACAGCCCCGAGCGCCTGTCGTCCGGGTGGGCCGGATCCCACACGATGTCGAAGAAGCCCATCAGGAAGCCGACGATCTCGTCATCCTCGACGATGAGACGCGGCCACGCGATCTCGGGCTGGGCGTACGCCTCGGCGAGGGACCAGGCGACCGGAGACGAGAACTTCTCCTGGTCGGGCCGCACGCTCACCCGGCACGCGGCCTCCACATTATCTTTGGTGATTGTCTCCAGTCGCAGCACGCCGGCCACCCTACCGAGCGGGGTCGGGCAACAGGCCACCGAGCAGCCCGCGCAGGCCGAACTGGAACCAGGTGTCCAGGTCGGCGTCGGGTCTGGTCTGCCCGGCCGCGGCCAGCCACTGTCGGTCCCGGGTACGGCCGGTCCGCTCCAGCCGGGTGCGGGTCGCCGACCACCAGGCGTGGTAGGTGGTGTCCCCGGGGTCACGCCGGATGAGCAGGGCCATGCCCTGGACGTAGCCGCTGAGTGCCAGGTAGGCGCGGAACGCCTCGGCCGGTTCGTACCCGGCGCTGGTGAACGCCGCCACCACCCGGTCGACCATGGCGAGTACCGCCGGCCCGGTCGGCGGCCGATCGGTGGCGAGGATGGCCAGCAGCCAGGGATGTCGGCGGTACATCGCCCACTCGTCCCCGGCCAGCCGTTCGAGCCGTTGGCGCGGATCGCGCGGTGGTGGCGCGGTGCCGGGCGGTCGGGTGGCGGTGATCTGCTCGGCCATCGCGGCGAGGAGGTCGGCCCGGTTCCGGACGTGCCGGTACACGGCGTGGGCGGGCAGGCCCGCGCGTTGGGCGAGGACCGGCAGGGAGACGGCCTCCAGACCGCCCGCGTCCGCCAACTCGACAGCGAGGGCGACCAATCGGTGGCGCGGGTCGCCGCCGGTCGGCGCGGGCAGGTCCCGAATCCGACGAGGGCTGCTGGTGGGGCCGTGCTCACGACGCCTGCGGTACGCGCGGGCCTGGCAGCGCCGGGAGCAGTAGCGGCGCGGGCGCCCCCGGCCGGTGCCGACGGGCAGGTCCGCCTCGCACTCGACACACCGGACACTGAGCACGCGCCGCCTCCAGTTTCGTCACGGCACTCCGTGCGACGAAAATACTACGGTCGAGCGGCCGGGCCGCCCCGATCGGTGCGTGCGGCGCGCAGCAGCCGGAGCTGACCGATCTCCGCGACGTTCTTCATCAGCTCCGAGTTGACCCAACCGATCGTGTGCGTGACGGTGTGGTCGGTCCCGTCCGGCCAGGGGAACGTCGCGAGGCGGTCGAGGGCGCTGTCGCTGTCGCTGTCACTGTCGCTGTCACTGTCGCCGAGCTGGTCGAGCAGATCCAGCCATTCGGTGCGCAGGCCCCGCAGCCAGGCGACACTCGGCTCGCCCGCGCCCGGCCAGACGACGGCAGTGCGCTGTCGCGCCGCTCCACCCCGGAGATGGTCCATCGCCACTGTCCACCACCAGCCGACGTGCCAGGTGAGCCAGCCGATCGTCGCCACCGGGACCGGGTCGGGTTCGGTGTCGGCCCAGTCCGGGGTCCAGGTGCCGTCGGTGCTCTGCCGCACCGACCAGCAGTGATCGGCCGGCTCCCAGAGGAAGTCCGTGGGATCGAGTCGCTCGAGGTGGTACTCGAACAGCGACCACGTCAGGTCGAACTGCCAGCGCAACAAGGCCAGGCTCGGTACGGACATCCGGAGATCCTGTCCCAACCGACCCCCGCCGTCCACAAAATAAACCCACCCCACCCGGGGTGATCATGGGTTTGGCGGGTTCCGCGGAGATTGGATCACCCGCCAACGCCATGATCAACCGGTCGGGCGGCGGGGTTGGTGGGGCAGCGGTCGGAGAGGGCGTAGCGGAGCAGGACCACGTCGCCGATCTGACGGGCCTCGGCCAGGCGCGCGCGGCGACCCGGGTGCCAGGGGAAGCGGCCCTCGCCGACGAACCGGGGTGCCCGGCCGTCACCCACGAAGAACGGGGCGACCACCAGGTGCAGTTCGTCGGCGAGACCGGCGGCGAGGAACTGGGCGTGCACCGTCCCGCCGCCCTCCACCATCAACCGCTGTACGCCCCTCGCGGCCAGGTCGGTCAGCAGCCACCCCGGGTCGACGGGCTCACCCGCGTCGATCACGGTGGCCAGTCGGCCGACCCGCTCCTCGGTCTTCTCCCGCGCGCCAGTGGCGCAGTAGACGAGCCGGGCCGAATCACCGGCGGTGAAGAAGCGGGCGATCGGGTCGAGGTCGCCCTGGGCGGTCAGTGTGACCTTCGTGGGCGAGGCGGGCCGACCGGCCGCCACCCGCTCGGCCCGACGGCTCGGGGACCGCACCAGCAGCCGAGGGTCGTCTCGTCGAACAGTGCCAGCGCCGACCAGGATGGCGTCACAGCTGGCCCGGACCGCGTCGACGCGGTCCAGGTCCTCCTCGTTGGACAGCAGTAACCGCTGCTCGGAGGCGTCGTCGATGTACCCGTCGATGGAGGCGGCACAACTCAGCAGCACGTACGGCCGTGTCGGGCCCGGCCGCCAACTCATCGGGAGACGGGCCGCTCAGGCGCCCGGCCCGCGAGCACATCCGCCGCCTCGACCGCCTCGGCCGCCTCGACCTCCGCCGCCTTGGCCGCCTTCGCCGCCAGGTATTCGGCGTTTGCCGGCGAGAGGAAGACGCTGGTGAGCACCCGTTCGGCAACGTCCACGCCCAGCCGGGTCAACTGCTCGGCCTTGTCCGGGTTGCTGCTCAGCAGCCGGACCCGCGGCACGCCCAACGTGGCCAGCATCTGCGCGGCGGCGGTGTAGTCCCGCTCGTCCTCGCCCCGGCCCAGCGCGACGTTGGCCTGGTAGGTGTCCAACCCGGCGTCCTGCAACGCGTACGCGTCGAGTTTGGCGTACAGGCCGATGCCACGGCCCTCCTGCCGGAGGTAGAGCAGGAAACCGCCGGTCTCGGCGATCCGCTGCACCGCCTCGCGCAGTTGCGGCCCGCAGTCGCAGCGTTGGCTGCCGAACACGTCGCCGGTCAGGCACTCGCTGTGAGGACGGACCAGCGGGGCTACTCCCCCGGCGGCGAGCCGGTCCAGGGCGCCCGCCCAGTCGCCGAGGCCGAGGGCCAGGTGCTCCCGACCGTCCACCAGGCCCTTGAAGGTGAACACCCGGGCGGTCGTGGTGTAGCCATCCGGAAACGCCAGCGGCACCGTGACCTGCGTGCGGATCGTGGCAACCGGCAATGCTTCGGGCATGGGACTCCTTTGTCCGGCGCCACCGCCGTCCGGCGACGCGTACCGTCTCACAACCGACTCAACATCCGCCGCCGGAGGCGGCTTCCCGAGCGGCGACCGGAATTCGACGCCGACGGGCCAGCAACACGGCGGCCCCGGGCAGGCTGGCCACCAACACCAGTGCGCCGTAGACGGTGGCGGTGGCGATGCCCTCGGCCGCGCTGAGGCCGGCCGCGCCGAACACCCACGCCGCCACCCCCTCGCGCGGCCCGAAACCGGCCACGTTCAACGGCAGGCCCATGGCGAGCAGGGCGAGCAACGTCAACGGCAGCAGTCGGGACAGCGGGGCATCCGATCCGGCGGTACGCGCCGCCACCAGGAAGGTGGCCAGGTGACCGGCGACCATCACGGCCGAGGCGACAAGCACACCGAACCAGGTGCGCCGCGCCAGCAGGCCCGACCGTACGTCCGCCACGGCGGTACGCAGTGCCGTCGCCCAGCGCGACCCGCCACCGTTTGGGAGGACCCGGGCCAGCAGCACGACGACCAGCCCGCCGGCGACGAGCAGCGCGGCGGCGACCGGCAGGTACGGCCGGACCGGCGACGGGAAGGCGGCGAGCACCACCAGCGCGACCCCGACCAGGACCACCTGCCCGGCGGCACGCTCCCAGACCACGGCGCGGATGCCCCGGCTCACGTCGCCGGCGTCGCGGCCGTGGCGTACCGCCCGGTGCACGTCGCCGAGCACCCCGCCGGGCAGTGTGGCGTTGAGGAACACGGCCCGGTAGCAGTGCGCCACAGCGGTCGCCAGTGGCAGGCGTACGCCGAGGCCGCCGGCGACAAGGCTCCACCGCCACGCCGCGCAGACGGTGGTGAGCACCCCGATGACCAGCGCCGCAGCCAACGCTGACGCGTCGATCAGTCGTACTCCGGCGAGGAACGGGCCGCTGCCCACCTGCCACAGCAGGACGGCGAGCAGACCCACCCCGCCGACCACTCGTGCCCAGGCCCAGAACATCGGCGCCGGCCTCCCCTTCGAAGATCGTCCACTTGCCCTAGTGCACGTACCCAGGGCGTGAACGGTTCATCCACCGGCGAGCAGGTCAGTGTGTTCGACAATCACTGTGAGTCGGCCGGCCGCCGCGTCAGCCAACCGACGGCGGGCGTACGCCTGGGCGGGTTCGGCCAGGTCGGGGCGCTGCTCGCAGGCGGCCCCGACCCACCCTCGGAACCATTCGGCGGTCAGGTCGGCCTGCTCCGGGCCGAGACGCCACGGGCTGGGCCGTTCCCGCACGTCGACGCCGCGCCGGGCGAACGCGGCGGCGGTGGCGGCGACGGCATCCGGGCCGAGCAGCCGCCGGCCCTCGACGGTACGCCGCTGGTGGTCGTTGAACGCGGCCTCGACCGCGTCGTCGAGCGGGTCGGCCGGGGTGAACCGGACCCGCCCGGTCACCGAGATGGCGAACAGGGCTGGCCGGCCGACGCAGGCATCCGCCACCCGTTCGATCTCCTGGGCGGTGAGCATGTCCAGCAGCGCGGACGCGGTGACCAGGGAACCGTCGGCGAGGTCGGCGGCGGTCAGCCGGGTGAGGTCGCCGCAGCGGGTGTGGACGGTGACCGGGGCGCCGTCGGCGGCGGTCACCCCCCGCATGCCCTCGGCGGCCCGGGCCAGCAGGTCGGCGTCCCGGTCGTGCAGCACCCAGTGCTGTGATCCGGGTAGCCGGGCGGCCAGCCAACGACTCATCGACCCGGTACCGCTGCCCAGGTCGTGGATCACTGTCGGGGCGTCCCCGGTCAGCCGGGCCCGGATGGCGTCCAGCAGGTCCTCGGCACGTGCCGCCGCGTCGGCCGGCTCACGTAACCGCAGCCAGTCGGCGAACGGCAGGGTCTCCTCGGCGGTCATTCCGCCACCTCCTTCAGCACGCCGGCCAGCAACGCGGTGGTCACCGGCCAGTCGGTCAGGGTGTCGCGCCGGGCGAGAGCGGCACGCCGCAGCCGAGCGCGCAGCGCGTCGTCGTCCAGCCAGTGGATGAGCGCGGCGGCCAGCGCCGCCGGGTCACCCGGCGGGACCAGCAGTCCCGGGCGCTCACCGCCGGGCGCGTGACCGAGTGCCTCCGGCAGCCCGCCCACCTCGGTGGTGACCACCGGCAGGCCGCGGGCCAGCGCCTCGGTGACGACCATGCCGTACGTCTCGCCTCTCGACGGCAGCACCAGCAGGTCGGCGGCGGCGTACGCGTCGTCCAACGCCGCGCCGGTCAGCGGGCCGACCAGTCGTACCCGCTCGGTGAGGCCCGCGCCGGTCAACCGGTCACGCAGCCGGTGCACCAGATCCGGTTCCCGGGCCAGGGTGCCCGCGCAGACCATCGTCCAGGGCCGGCCGACGAGCGTGGCCAACGCGTCGACCAGCACGTCGTACCCCTTGTGCTGGGTGACCGCCGCGACGCAGAGCAACCGGTCGCCGGCCACCGAGCCGGCTGCCGGCGGCGCGGGCCGCACCCCGGGCGGCGCGGCCCGGGCCCGGCCGGCGAGGGCCGGGTGACGGGCCAGCAGGGCGCGGCGGGTCCACTCGCTGGTGGTGACGACGGCGCGGGCGGTGGCCAGGGCGCGGGCCTCCGGTTCGTCGTCCAGCGGCAGGTGCACGAGCAGCACCAGGCGCAGCCGACTGGCGTGCGGGGCGAGCAGGTCCGGCACGGCCGACGCGATCAGGCCGTCGACCAGCACCACGGCGTCGTCGGGCGCGGCGGCGAGCACAGCGCCCAGCGTCGCCCGGTCGGCCGGGTCGGGGTGCGGCCACGCGCCGGGCACCGGATGCTCGTGCACCGACCAGCCGCGCTCGCTCAGCCCCGCGCAGATCCGCCGGTCGTAGGAGTTGCCGCCGCTGGGAGTGGCCGGATCGTCGATGTCACCGGGCAGGACGACGTGCACCGCCCGGCCCGCATCGGTCACAACGACCGCTCGTAGCTCGCCCAGGCGATGTGCGACTCGTGCAGAGTGACGGTGATGCCGGTCAGGTCGCGCGCCCCCGCGCCCAGCTCACCGGCGTGCACCCGCTCGACCAGCCGGTCCGCGACAGTACGGGCCAGCACCTCGGTGGTGGTGTTCACCCCGGCGAAGGCCGCCTCGTCGTCGAGGTTGCGGTAGGTCAGCTCGCTCAGCACGGCCCGAAGCTGCTCGGTGGCCAGGCCGATGTCCACAACGATCCCGTCGGCGTCCAGGTCGGGCCGGCGGAAGGTCGCGTCCACCACGAACGTCGCGCCGTGCAGCCGTTGGGCTGGCCCGAACACCTCGCCTCGGAAACTGTGGGCGATCATCATGTGGTCCCGAACTGTCACGCTGAACACTGTCACTCTCCGTCTTCGTAGGTGATGAGGTGGCAGAGCGCGGGCAGGTCGCCCGAGGTCAGTCTGGCGAGCACGTCGGGCAGCTCCGCGAAGCGCGACGCGCCAGTGATCAACGCGTCGAAGGCCGGGTCGTCGAGCAGGTCCAGGGCGAGCGCCAGTCGGTCGGCGTAACTGCGCCGTCCCCGTCGGGCGGGTGCCACCATGCCGACCTGGCTGCTGCGCACGCTGAGTCGACCGGAGTGGAACGCGCCGCCCAGCGACACCTGCACCGGGCGGTCGCCGTACCAGCTCAGCTCGATGACGGTGCCCTCCGGGGCGAGCAGGTCCAGCGACTGTTGCAGGCCGGCGGCGCTGGCGCTGGCGTGCACGACCAGGTCCCGGTCACCGCGGGCGTCGGCCGGGTTGGCGAAGTCGACACCGAGGGCCCCGGCAACGCCGGCCCGCCGCGCGTCGGTGTCGACCAACTCGACGTGCACGCCGGGGAACCGGGCCAGCAGCGCCGCGACGCAGCAGCCCACCATGCCCGCGCCGATCACTGTCACCCGGTCGCCGACCAGCGGCGCCGCGTCCCACAGCGCGTTGACGGCGGTCTCCACAGTGCCGGCGAGCACCGCTCGGGCGGCCGGAACCCCCTCCGGCACCGGCACCACCGCACCCACCGGCACGACGTACGCGCTCTGGTGGGGGTGCAGGCAGAACACCGTTCGCCCGAGCAGCTCCGGCGGGCCCTGCTCGACCACGCCGACGCTGAGGTAGCCGTACTTCACCGGGCCGGGGAACTCGCCCTCCTGAAACGGCGCGCGCATCGTGGCGTACTGGTCGGCGGGCACCCGACCGGCGAAGACCAGCGTCTCGGTGCCCCGGCTGACCCCGGAGTAGCGGGTCCGGACCAGCACCTCGTCGGGGCCCGGGGCGGTCAGCGACACCGGCTGGATCTCGGCCACTCCGGGTTCGCGCACCCAGCAGGCGTACGCCTCGCGAATCACCGTCGCGCACCTCAGCTCTGCTCCGGGCCGAATCGATCGGCCGTGTCGGGTCCCCGGTCGGGGGTTGTCGATCATAAACACGGAAGTTCGGTGCGCACAGTTCGAAGCCCGCCCGGCAGGACCGCCATTCGGACAAACCCGGCATAAGGGTGTTTTTGCCCCTATAGGCTCCCCTGGCACATTCGAACCAACGGGGGCGTGATGAAGATTTCGTGGTGGGGTAGCCGCAGGTCACGAGCGACGGCGCTGGCCGCTGTCGCGGGCGTGCTGGCGGTCAACGGTCTGCTGGTGCCGGCACCCGGCGCGCCCACCCCGATCAATCCGGTGTTGGCCGCCGTCGACGACGCCATCGGCCCTGTCGACCCGGTCGCCGAGGCGCTGAGCTTCGGCGTGATGACCGAGGGCAACGCCACAGTGAACAACGACGAGAACGAGGGAACCCTCGCCGTCGGCGGTGACCTCACCTTCGGCAACTACCAACTCGCCGGGGCGACCGCCGGATCGTTCGTGGTGCCCGGCGACGCCAACCCCAGCGCCCTGGTCGTGGGTGGACGGGTCAACTTCGCCGGCAGCGTCGGCGGCAGCCGCCTCCAGGTGCTCTCCAACGGCTACGCCAAGGTCGGCAACCTGACCGGCACCTTCGTCCGCAACACCGACAACAACGGCGCCCAGGTCAACACCCGGATCCTGCCGGCGAACGACTACGACGCCTCACCCCGGGTGGAACTGGTCACCCGGCAGCCGGTTGCCAGCGTCGGGCCGACCTCGCCGATCAACTTCGCCGGGGCGTTCGCCGCCTTCCGCGACACCACGGCCGGCCTGGCCACCTGCGACAACACCGTGGTGCTGCGGACGCCGAACGGCGACGTGCTGCCCCGCCCGATCCCGCCAGGCAGCAACGCCGTCGTCACGTTGACCCCGGGCGTGACGAATGTGCTCAACCTGACCGCCGCCGACCTGGCCAACATCCAGACCCTGACCTTCGCGAGCCAGCCGACCGCCGACACGCCACTGCTGGTCAACGTGGACACCAGCGGGGTGGGCAACACGTTCGCCTGGACCGCGCCGAACTTCGCCGGGATCGGTGGGCCGCAGGCGCGCTACATCCTGTTCAACTTCCCGACCGCCACCGCGCTCACCCTCACCCCGAACGCCGCCACCGTCGAGGGCACCATCTACGCCCCCAACGCCAGCCTCACCGACCTCTCCTCCAGCA
This sequence comes from Micromonospora sp. NPDC048843, assembly GCF_040649965.1. Classification (NCBI taxonomy): domain Bacteria; kingdom Bacillati; phylum Actinomycetota; class Actinomycetes; order Micromonosporales; family Micromonosporaceae; genus Micromonospora; species Micromonospora sp. NPDC048843. The sequence continues at coordinate 49,357 of NZ_JBEZGJ010000023.1, read as the reverse complement.
ACACCGAGGGCAGCGTCATCACCCGTACGCTGGACCACCGCGGCGGCGAGATCCACTACTTCCCGTTCAGCACCACACTGTCCTGCGCGGGCGCAACCCCGGCCGATATCGCCCTGATCAAGTCGTCGACCACCACGCTGATCACCAGCGTCGGTCAGCAGGTGCCGTACTCGTTCCACGTGGTCAACACCGGCGGCGTCCCTCTGACCAACATCTCGGTCAGTGACACGCAGACCCCGCCGTCGTCGAACGCCAACCTCGGCCCGATCACCTGCGCCGCCACCACCCTGGCGCCAGGGGCGCAGACGGCCTGCACGGCCACCTACACGGTCACCCAGGCCGACCTGGACAACGGCGGCGTCACCAACGTCGCCACCGCACAGGGCAGCCCACCCACCGGTGCACCGGTGGTCTCCGATCCGAACTCGCTGACCATCCCGGCGCCGGTGCTCACCGCAGCCGTCACCGTGGTGAAGTCGTCCACCACCACGTCGATCACGACGGTCGGGCAGCAGGTGCCGTACCGGTTCCTGGTCGCCAACACCGGCGGTCTGACCCTGACCAACGTGGCCGTCACCGACGCGCAGACGCCGCCGTCGTCCAACGCGAACCTCGGCCCGATCACCTGCCCGGTCACCACACTGGCGCCCGGCGCGAGCACCACCTGCACCGCCACCTACACCGTCACCCAGGCCGACCTGGACAACAACGGCGTCACCAACGTCGCCACCGCGCGCGGCACCCCGCCCGGCGGCGGTACGCCGGTCACCTCACCGCCGTCGACGCTGACCATTCCCGAGGCCGGTCTGATCGCGGCGATCGCCATCCTGAAGACCTCGACCACCACATCGATCACCACTGTCGGGCAGCAGGTCCCGTACCAGTTCCACCTGCTGAACATCGGCGGATTCACCCTGACCGGCGTGAACGTGACCGACGTGCAGACACCGCCGTCGTCAAACGCGAACCTCGGCCCGATCACCTGCGCCGCCACCACCCTCGCCCCCGGCGCGCAGACCCTGTGCACCGCCACCTACACGGTCACCCAGGCCGACCTGGACAACGACGGCGTCACCAACGTCGCCACCGCGCACGGCACCCCAACGGTCGGCGCACCTGTCAACTCGACGCCCTCGACACTCACCATTCCGGAGACCGGCCTGGTCGCCTCCATCGCGATCCTGAAGACCTCCACCACCCCGTCGATCACGTCGGTCGGGCAGCAGGTGCCGTACCAGTTCCACGTCGTCAACACCGGTGGGTTCACCCTCACCGGAGTGACAGTGACCGACACGCAGACACCGCCGTCGTCCAACGCGAACCTCGGCCCGATCACCTGCGCCGCCACCACCCTCGCCCCGGGCGCGCAGACCACCTGCACCGCCACCTACACCGTCACCCAGGCCGACCTGGACTTCGGCTCGGTCCGGGACAGCGCGACCGTTCAGGGCACACCACCCGGCGGCAGGCCGCCCGTACAGTCGCCGCCGGCCACCCTGACGATCCCGAGCGACGTGGTCGTCCCCGGCATCTCACTGGTGAAGTCGTCGACCACCACGTCGATCACGGCGGTCGGTCAGCAGGTGCCGTACCGGTTCCTGGTGGCCAACACCGGCGGCGTGACGCTCAACGACGTGAACGTGACCGACGTGCAGACACCGCCGTCGTCAAACGCCAATCTCGGCCCGATCACCTGCGCCGCCACCACCCTCGCGCCGGGCGCGAACACCATCTGCACCGCCACCTACACGGCCACCCAGGCCGACCTCGACAACGACGAGGTCACCGACGTCGCCACCGCACACGGCACACCGGCCGGCAGTGACGACCCGATCGACTCGACACCCTCGACGCTGACCATTCCGGCGGCCGACCTGATCCAGTCGATCTCGCTGCTGAAGTCGTCCACCACCGTCTCGATCAACACGGTCGGGCAGCAGGTGCCCTACCGGTTCCTGGTGGCCAACACCGGCACCGTGACGCTCAACGACGTGAACGTGACCGACGTGCAGACACCGCCGTCGTCAAACGCCGACCTCGGCCCGATCACCTGCGCCGCCACCACCCTCGCCCCGGGCGCGAACACCACCTGCACCGCCACCTATACCGTCACGCAGGCCGACCTCGACAACAACGGCGTCACCGACGTCGCCACCGCACACGGCACACCGGCCGGCAGTGACACGCCGATCGACTCGACGCCGGCGACGCTCACCATTCCGGACGCGGGGATCGTCGCCGCGATCCAGGTCGTGAAGACCTCCACGACGGCGGCGATCAACGCGGTCGGGCAGCAGGTCCCGTACCGGTTCCTCGTGGTCAACACCGGTGGTCTCACGCTGAGCAACGTCAACGTGACAGACGTGCAGACACCGCCGTCGTCAAACGCCGACCTCGGCCCGATCACCTGCGCCGCCACCACCCTCGCGCCCGGCGCGAACACCACCTGCACCGCCACCTACACCGTCACGCAGGCCGACCTCGACAACAACGGCGTCACCGACGTCGCCACCGCACACGGCACACCGCCGGGCGGGGGCGCTCCGGTCGACTCGCCGCCGTCGACGCTGACCATCCCGGAGTCCGGCCTCGTCGCGAACATCGAGGTGATCAAGTCGACGACCACTGTGGCGATCGCCGCGCCGGGCCAGCAGGTGCCCTACACCTTCCTGGTCGTCAACACCGGCGGCTTCACCCTGACCAACGTGACAGTCAACGACACAGTGCTGCCGCCGTCCGAGCGCGGCGTGCTCGGGCCGATCACCTGCGGTCCGCAGGACATCCCGAACGGCGCTGTGACGTTGTCGCCGGGCGCCTCCATCCAGTGCCGGACGACCTACACGGTGACCGCTGAGGACTTCACCGGCTCGTCGCTGCGCAACGTCGCCACTGCCACCGGTACGCCACCGTTCGGGCCACCGCCGGTATCCCCACCGTCGCCGGTGGACATCCCGATCCCACACCCGGCGATCGCCATCACCAAGTCGGTGACGCCCACAGTGGTGTCCGCGGCCGGTGACGTGGTCACGTACCGGTTCGTGGTGAGCAACACCGGCACCACAGCGCTCAGCGCGGTGACTGTCGACGAGACCGACTTCTCCGGCACCGGGACGCCCGGGGCGATCACCTGCGGCACGCCGCCGGTCGCCAACGGCGCTGTCACCCTGGCCGTCGGGGCGAGCACCACCTGCACGTCGACCTACACGGTCACCGCGGCGGACATCGAGGCCGGCCGAATCACCAACACGGCCGTCGCGGCCGGCACGCCGCCGACCATCCCCGGCCAGGCCCCACCCGCACCGGTACGCTCCGCGCCGGCCTCGGCCGAGGTCACAGCCACCCGCGGCGCGGCGATCACCGTGGTGAAGTCGAGCAGCACCAACAAGATCGTCCGACCGGGGCAACACGTGCCGTTCCAGTTCGTGGTCACCAACACCGGTCAGGTGCCGCTGACCGGCGTGACGATCACCGACACCCTGACCGCGCCGGCCTCGGCGGCCAACCTCGGGCCGATCACCTGTGGTCCGGAGCGGACCCCGAACGGCGCCGTCACCCTCGCGGCCGGTGCCGCAGTGACCTGCACGGCGACGTACACGGTCAGCAAGGCCGACTACCACAACGGGTCGCTGCGCAACACCGCGACGGCGACCGGCATTCCGCCGGACGGCCCGGCGCCGATCTCGCCCGAGTCCACCATCACCATCCCGGTGAAGGGCAAGCTCCCGGTTACCGGTACGTCGTTCCCGGCCGGGCTCTGGATGGGTGCCGGCGTGCTGGCGGTGCTCCTCGGCGCGGCGCTGCTGCTGGTCGTCCGGCAGCGCAGGATCCGCGCCTAGCGCGGACCTGATCGCGGGGGTCGGACCGGAGGGGAACCGGTCCGGCCCTCGCGGCACGTCGCCAAAGGGCTACCCGCCGCCCATCTCCGACGGGATCCAGTCGCGTCCGGGCCTAGCCTGCCCGTCGACGAGCAACGTGCGTTCTTCGCTCACCTTCACATGCTCGCCGATCGCGCCGCAGCCGCACGGCATCGCAACCTACTGCCGCACCGGCAAGCGTGCTTCCTTGCCGGTGCGGACCCCACCAAGCCAGCAGCAGGTTGGCTCACCCAGACCACCGCCCGAGCACGCCGCACGACCACCTTTCGCACGTGGTCACCGCTGTGGCCCGACGCCCGCTCCGTTGTCACGTCCCTCGCTAACCAGGGCGACCCGGACCCGTTACGAGACTTCATCGCTCGCGCACACCCCGACGACGCCTGCGAGCGAGCGGCCCTCAACTACTCGGCCTACTGCGTGGGCGAGATCCCGCACCGCCACCGCGACGACTCCTTCATGCCCGAAGCGCTCGCTGACTGGCACGACTCAATCCTTCTTCGACACCTGGTCCATCGCCTCGAACCAGAGCGTCCTTTCGTCGACCTCACCATCCACAACGTCCGGGCTCTGCTGGCCGCACGACGCGGTCTCGCTCTCGACAACCCCGCCGCGACTCGGGCGCTCCTCGACCGCAGCGTCCCGCTCCTGGACAGTGACCGGATCTCCGCGCAGTCGCGGCAGGAACTAACCTCTATCGTCTACAGCCTGCGGGCGGACGGGCTCACCGGCACAGGGACGGGCAGATGACCGACGACCACGACGCCGCCGGAGCGATGAACTTCATCTTCGAAGCTGGCGTCCTCAAACGCGCCGCCCGGACCGGCTGGTGGTTCGCCGGCGTCAAGCAACCCGAAACCATCGCCGAGCACTCCTTCCGAACGGCGCTCATCGGAGTGATGCTCGCCGCCATGGAGGGCGCCGACCCAGCCCGAGTGTCGATGCTCTGCACCCTGCATGACACCCAGGAAACCCGAATCACCGACATCCCACACATCGCCAAGCGCTACCTCACCGCCGTACCAAACACCGCCGTCACCGCCGACCAGGTCGCCGCCTGCCCACCGGCCGTCGCCGACGTCATCACCGCCGCAGTCGCCGAATACGAAGCTGGCGAGACACTAGAAGCTGTCGTCGCTCGTGACGCTGACAAGCTGGAATGCCTCGTCCAAGCCGTCGAGTACCGCCACCAAGGCGTCGACAACGTGCAGCGCTGGATCGACAGCTCGCGAGCCGCTCTGAAGACCGCCAGCGCCCACCGCCTTGCCGACGCCGCCCTCAACGGACAACCCCTGGCTTGGCTCACACCCCCGCCACAGGAGTAAGCGTTCAACACTTGGCGTTGTATTGATCCCGACGATGAGCACAGCCGATCAAAGTGGACGAGACGCCTCGTGACCTAGGCTTGAAGAGGTCATAGCCGGTCATCGGTAGTCACTGCTGGTCTACCTAAGACGGCCTGGGAACGGCATGATCTTGGGTCTGCCGATGCCGGACCCCAGACGTGCCCCAGGCGGCATCAGACGCACACGGTTTAGGAAGGGGCTAGCGCCGGCAGGCGCACCCCTCGTCCTACCAGGACGTACGCTCGCCGACTTCCAAGCGGTGCGCTTGATCATTCCGCGCATGTTCCGGATCTTGCCGGTCACACCCGACCCGCCCCGCCGATGCCGGGCGGAGGTCGCCAGCAGGCGAGCAGGGCCAGGGCAGGGCCAGCGCTTCACAGAGCCGAACGACGTTGATCGAGCAGCTGACGTGCTCGGGTGAGGGCGTCATCGAGCCTGGTGCGATACCAAGTCGTTCTGCGCGATTCACCGATGTGGCGCATCACCGCTTCGCCGACACCTGCATGACGCAGCATGGATGCACGCGCCAGCGAGAACACAGACTCGGCTAGCCAATATAGTAGGGAGCCATCAAACGCATGCATCCCGGGGCGATCTTGATGCACTAACCTATTTCTGACCTCGGCAACAGTTATCGACCAACTCCTAACGTCAGGAACTAGCCCATCCAAAGCGGGTTCAACTTCGCTGGCAAGCGACTGCAGCCGATCGGCTAGAGTTGGCTCGTTGTACCGCAGTCTGCCTTTAATCCATGCTCGATCCTTTCCGTTCGGCATGCTCTCAATAGCCAGCTTCCGCAAGGTTTCAAACCGCGCTGGGGATATTTGAGTACCCCCGTAAATCAGGCGATGGAAAGCCTCCGCCGCAGCACAAATGTTCAGAAATCGGTTTTCGACATACACGCTTCTGTTTGTTCGGCCCGTCATCAACAAGCCCAAGACGTATCCCAAATCATCTGCATTATCGAGCCACTTGCATATGGTCTCGATTCCACCAACATCATCCAATCCGACCAGCATGCGATGACTATGAACAGTCTTCAATCCGTTGGGCGATTCGACCGGCTCATTGAAGTATTCAATCGGGTCTTGCGAGTTGGGAAACGGTTTCCCAGCCAGACTTATCTGCGGTAGGTCCGGTCGTTGCAATCTGATCGAGTTGATTTGACTAGGCGCATCAGTGCAAAGTGTGACTAGGTCTTGAACGTGCCGAAGATCCCTCAGAACTTCGCCGAGTGGGGTGGGGTGGGGTGGGGATAGGCAACTCGGACGCTGGGCCACTCGACAATTCGTCTTTCGCGAAGATCTTCTCCATCGGATCGCCAGCTGAAGTCTACATAGACGGTCCCGCGAGAAAATTGGCCTGTTAGCGCATCAGGCTGCTTGTATCGGATTGTGATCTCGTCCAGGCTATCGTGACGATCAAAAATGAAGCCAGTGCGATTGACCCATTGGGGAAGGTTATGATATCTCGCGTGAGCGGTTGTGAAAGATGGCTCATCTTCAGGTATGAAAGATTGGCCCATGAACAGGTGCTGGGGACGATATCTGCTGTACGCCAGGCCAGCACCGTAAACCGTTTCGGCGAATCGCCCGGAATCAAGTAGCGTTACTTTCTTATTTCTCACTTGCCCGAGGATGCGCGGAACGGCATCTCCTGATTGACGCGGGACGGCAAAACCTTCGAGTGCAACCAGCGACGCTCCGCCCTCAGCACTAAACTTCAGGTGGCCAACAAATGTTTTTTCTGGTGAGCCAGGCAGCCAGAATATGCCGTTTTCGTCAATGTCTTCCATTGGTACGCCTCCCCCGATGAAATTGTCTTCCCCTAAGGCAGCGACGCACGGAGCCAGCATCGACGGTCTTACGTGACGTTGGCCGAGAATAACCCCGTTGGTCTCTCGCCCCATCCCGATGCTCCTATGGATGTCAACCCCGCGACCCCTTGACCCCCAGGCAACCAACACGGCTCGCTGACCTGCGCTGTCCTGGGCGTGTACCTGCGACAACGGTCCACGATCGTCCGTGCACGTCCGCCGCCGCTCGTGCCCGTCGTCACCCAGATAGTCACTCAGCCATTGCTGGGGCTGGAAATCCCTCGTTCCGCAAAGGACGCCGCGACCTCATCGAAGGCGCTGACGGCAAGCTCCATCTGCGTGACGGCATCCGACAACGGCAACTCCAGCTGGGGGTCGTACCCGGGTAGGCCCGTGACCGCCTGGACGGCTTCGCCGAGTTGATACATCGCCGTGACGACCGCCCGAGCATCTCCGCCTCGGTACCAGTAGGGAACCGTGATCCCAGCCTCTTCTGCGTAGTAGCTGACCTGGATGCCAGTCGGCTCGTGGGTTAGCTCGTAATTGTGGGCCCCCTCGAAGACAGAAACCTCACCGAGCACCTGTCGCGCCGCCGCCACCAGTCGGGCCCAAGCCTCGCCGCTTGGCCGCTCGTCGCTGTCGGCGTCTTCTGCCGCGTCCAACGCATCATCCCAGGACTGCTCGTCGCTTCGAGGCACAAAGATCAGGTCATAGCTCATGGCGATGGACCGTACATCCACCTGGTCTCGCCGGGGAGGTCTCCACGGTCGTCAGTTTGGAAGGTGCTTAACCTCAGCTTGGGAATCGCCTTGATTCGTACGGTGGGTAGTCACGTCACGCGAGACACAGCTACAGGGCGTCGATTGCAGGACCGGCTGGGTATCGGTGTGGCCCCGTGTTGACCGCTGCGTCGGGCACAGATCGGGCACGCCAATCGCACGCACGTTTCTCGGTGGGCGACGCTAGCCCTCCGCTGGCGGGGACGTCATTATGGTGGGTATGAGGAGAAGCCTCCCGCTGGTCGGCCTGGTCCTGGGAGCGCTCGGTGGGGCGCTCTGGGGCTGGTTGGGCGGCGACGGGTACGAGGCAGGAGACTCGGCGCTGGGCACCGGCCTGATGGGAGCCATCGTCGGGCTGCTGATCGGGGCCGTCGCCTACGGCCTGGCAGGTCGCGGCAACCGGAACAGCCCCGGCCGGAACCGCTGAGAGAGAGGAGCATCATCGACTGCATCTGGCGGGCCCACGGACGGACTCACGTTGCGGTCGGGTGCGGGCTGTGCAGTTCAACAACTACAGGTAAGGAGGCGGTGGCTGGCCTGGTCAAGAGGCGCATCACGCCTTGTCACCTGGGTAGACGTCGTCACCAGTGGTTGTCGTTAGTCGCTCATGATCGGCCTCCGACGGCCTAGGGACGGCCTAGGGACGGCCTGAGCCTGACCCTCGTCGACGTGGGCTCGATAGCACCAGTCGGAAGGCATGCCACATGCGCCCCAGCAAGCGTGAGCAAGAGGCAGTCCGTGCCTATGTCCGGGACCAGGCCAAGGAAGAGGTTGTCCACCTTGAGAAGGCCGCTTCCGAGCTGGTAGGACGTGTGCGGCACGACATCTGGGATGTGCACTGCACCGGTAGTCGCTGGTGGGTTGTCACGGAACCCATGTATCTGTACAGCCAAGTCGACTTCAAAAGCCGCGATGTTGTATTGACATTCCATGTCGGCTTGGCTCTACGACTGTCCTATCAGCAGGAGCGTGAAGTTCCAGTCGCCGAACCTCACGCTGAGCTTCTGCCGGGATCATGGCGACGTTGGCAGCAAGCATTTGATGCCTATGATAGCGGCGATGAGGCCGAGAACTTTCAGGCCGTCGGCATGCGGCTGCGGGAGTGCCTCGTATCATTCATCGACGAGACTGCCGATGAAAACCTGGTGCCGGACGGCACCCCGCCGCCGAAAAAGGCCGATTTCAAGGGCTGGGTGGAACACTTGGCCAATCGCCTTGCACCGGGCGATTCGTCCGCGAAACTGCGATCTTATCTAAAGGCTATTTCGATAGAGACGTGGTCATACACCAACGGCTTAACACATGCCAAGAACGCCGCACGGATAGATGCGGAGATCGCGCTCAAGATGGTGGAGCACTTGCTTGGCATGTTCAGTGCTGCACGGTTGCGTCACGCTCGACTGAGCGTTCGATGCGAGTCCTGCCAGTCGTACCGGGTGGTCGCTGGCGTCTGTGGGCACTGTGGCTGGGTCGATGCTGAGCACGTACCACATCCACGACGTGAGATCAGCGAAGACGAACGAGCACGACGGCTGGCCGAGCCATGCACGCCGAGTTCAGATATCTCGACATTTATGACACCGATCGACTTTAGCGCTTGAGCCGCGAGCGGGGTCCCGCCCATCCGGCAAACCCTCACTCTCAGCTTGCATATCGAGTTGGCCGACGGCCAGGGGCTCAGACAGTCAGGCCATTGCTCGCGCATCAGTGCTCCTTAATCGACAGCTCCGTCAGTTGACCGCGTGTGTTGCGCCGCCAGCGATATCCCGCTGCGTCAGTAAATTCGATCGCTACGGCAAAGTCTTTAGTTGTTTCCGAAACCACAGGTTCACCGTATGCGTCCAGCTCGCCCCCCTCACGGGTCAGGTCACCGTCAGGCAAAACAACCGTCGGCTCACTTGCGGGTGGAAGAACGCTCATCAACTTCGTATCCCGCAAGTCCGGCTCCCCCTCCGTGCCAAACTTGCGGAAGTAGAATTCGACTTTCACATCGTGAACAGGAACAGGGGAGGCGTTCTGCATCCAAGCACACCAGAACCCGCCCATAACCCCTGATCTCGGCGTTCTGCCGAACCATCCGCAGACCTGCACAGCTTGGGCTCTCCGCTGCTCCTCCGAGCGCTCACGCCGGTCTTCCTCCGCGCGCTGATCGCGTGCTGATTCTCGCTCATAAAGTCTCCGGGCTGTCCTGCCCGCCCAGATAGCGGCTACGAACGCACCTAGAGTGGTGACGAATGAACCCCACGCTGGGACATCTCCTAAGTCAAGGTCACTGATCAGCGACATACTGCCAACAAAGCTCACAGCAGGAAGATAGGCGGTTGCCGCAACCCCTGACGAGAGCTGCGCCATCCCGTCCGCCGTCGACCCGCCCTCTGGGGAGCGGGCCGCCTCCCGGCCCGCCACGTCAAGACGGCCTTGACGCACGTTCGGACGCTGGCGGGTCGGGTGGCGGTCTGCTCGGCTTGCCCGGGTCGTCGGCTGGCGGGATGGCTCGCGCAACCACCCACGGACCGCAACCCGCCGACGGGGTTGCAACCATCTCGGAGCCCGAGCGCCCCCGCCGGAGGCGCAGTAACCGCAACCCCGCGACCATCGCCAGCTCGCCGACGCGGCCGGCGTGCGCTCCCGTGCGTCGCGCGGGCTCGTGGCCGCGCGGCCCGGCCGGCTGCCGGCTCACCACCTGGCCAACGCTCCCTGTCGTTCTGCGGCGGCCCCTTGGGCTTCCCGCTTCCGCGCCAGCCGCCGGGCGTGTTGCGTGGCCGGAGTCGGAGCGTCAGCGGAGCGACGGACGCGCGCCCAGGCGGCGGCGCGTGCGGCCCGTTCAGGGCCGCCTTGAAGACGTACAGAAACTTTGCACGACATCGCCGGCAGTCCGGTGTCCGGTCTCGGGACCTGCGTGACACATCGGTATCAGGACCTGGGTGACACTCCGCCGAGTGTTGGTGGAGATGAGCGTGATGGAACAGCGGTACCGAGCCGTCCAGGACGTGCTCGCCGGGTCGACGGTCACGGACGTCGCCGAACGGTTCGGAGTCTCCCGCCAGGCCGTGCATCGCTGGCTGGCCTGGTATCAGGACGAGGGCCTGGAAGGGCTGGCCGATCGGTCCAGCCGTCCGCGTTCCTCGCCGGGGCAGACTCCGCCTGAGGTGGAGGCGCTGATCTGTGAGCTGCGGCGGAACCACCCTCGCTGGGGTGCTCGTCGTCTGGTCTTTGAGCTGGGCCGCCGCAACTGCCCTGGCCCGATTCCGTCTCGGGTCACGGTGCATCGGGTGTTGATCCGGCACGGGCTGGTCAACCCGACGCCCCGCCGTCGTCGTCGGGAGGACTACAAACGGTGGAACGGGGCCGGCCGATGGAGCTGTGGCAGCTGGACATCGTTGGTGGTATCCGGCTGGCTGACGGTGGTGAGGCGAAGGTTGTCACCGGCATCGACGACCACTTCCGGTTCTGCGTCATCGCCCAGGTCGTCAGGCGGGCCACCGGCCGGGCTGTCTGCCTCGCCTTCAGCGAAGCGTTGCAGCGGTTCGGGATCCCCGAGGAGGTCCTGACGGACAACGGCAAGCAGTTCACCGGCCGGTTCAACCAGCCCCGCCCAGCGGAGGTGATGTTCGAACCCATCTGCCGCGAGAACGGCATCGTGGCCCGCAACACCAAACCCCGCACCCCGACTACCACCGGCAAGGTCGAACGGTTCCACCAGACCCTGCAACGCGAACTCCTCGACGAGGTCGAGGTCTGGGCCAACCCGGAAGAAGCCCAAGCCGCCATCGACGCATTCCGCCACGAATACAACACCCAACGGCCGCACCAGTCCCTGAGCATGGCATTCCCCGCCGACCGGTTCATCGCCCCACCAGCCGACGAGCAGCTGCCGCTGCTGCTTCCGCGAACGCTGACCACCACCGTTCCTGAGCCCCGCCGCCGGCTGTCGGCGCCGCCACCGGCGCCCGCACCATCCGCCGAGCAGACCACCGTCCCCGCCGCGCCGGTGGCCACCAGCGACGTGGGCCTGGCCGTGGAGGTCACCCGGATCGTTCCCGCCTCGGGCAACCTCACCGTCTGCGGGCAACAGTTCTGGCTCAGCCCCACACGCGCCGGACTACCGGTCGCCCTCTGGGTCGACACCACCGTCGTCCACCTGCTCATTGACGGCGTCCGACTCAAGACCGTCCCGTCTCGGCTCACCCCCGACCACCTGCGCCAACTCCTCGCCGACGACGCCCGACCTGCCGGGCCACCACCGATCACCACAGGCACCGTCCAGGCCGGCGCCCCGATCGAAGTCGAACGGCTCGTCAACGCCACCGGCCTGATCAGCCTCGCCGGCCGCCAACACCCCGTCGGCTACCACTTCGCCGGACAGCGGGTCACCGTCCGACTCGACCGTGGCCTCATGCAGATCACCGCCGACGGCGTCCTACTACGCAGCCTGCCCAACCCGCTGGCACCGGCCGAGATCGCCCGCATCCGCGACGCCCGCCCCGCCGGACCACCACCAACCCCGACACCCGAACCGATCCGGGTTCAACGCCGTGTCAGCTGCCGCGGAGCCCTGGTCATCGCCGGTCAACGCATCCACGTCGGCATCGCCCACGCCGGATCAACCTTGACCGTCGAAGCCGCCGACACCACCTTCCGCGTCCATGACGGCGACCAACTCGTCACCGAGGTCACCCGCACCACCGTCAAACCGATCGCCCGGTTCAAGGTCCGCAAACCCGAGCCTGCCCGAAGGACGCCACGATGACACCGCGTTCGGGCCGTCGACCGGAGAGGCAGCGGTGTTCTAGAGGTAGCGGAGCTGACGCGCAAACTCCTGGTGAACCGAAACGAGCTCAGCAAGCCGGATCGGCTTACGGGACACCACCGAGAGATCCTTCCCCTCCCTGGTCCACGGCGGCGGCAACGCGCTGATCCCCTCATCCAGAGCGACGCTGGCCACCTCGGCTTCCCACCCCGGCCAGCGCAAACCCTCATAGAACTGCGTCACCGCGCCAGCGAGCATCGCATGCAGCCAGTCGCCGTACCCGAGCTCAAGATCATGACACGCCAGGTCCTCCGGGCCGAAGTAATGCACCGTCGGCCTCGCGCCTGGCTCTGCCGGCAACCACGCGAACTGTCCGCCCATCACGTCGAAGGCGACGACCAGACGACCATCATTGGCATCCATCTCGGCAGCTACATCCGGCAGCCCGTCCTGCCCACCGCCGAGCACCCGAAGCCAACCGTGATCGATCACCAGCCCGCCACTGTTGGCCACCACCGCGCCGAGCCACGACCTCGTCGTGATTTCCAGGGCCGCCAGGCAGGCCGCCGCCCGCTCAGAGTCGGCCGGCAGCACCTCCACCGGATACGGAGCCGCTGCCACCAGCGCCGATATCTCCGCCCACGCAGACTGTTCCACCCCCTCAGCCTCCCAGGGGCATCAACCATGCGACGCTGAGGGCCTGCTACATGGGAAACAAGATCGTCTAGCCGGACGTGTCACGCAGGTCCCGAGACTGATCTGTCACCGACGTCCTGAGACCCGACATCGCCGGCAGTCCTGTGTCCTGCGCCGGTTCATGGTTGACACTGCGGCCTCGGTTGACGTTTGACACCCGGTCGGCTTGGTGCTCGTTGCGCCTGTAACTCAGGCGGGAGGAGCACCGGGTGGGACTCGCGGAGTTGAGCGTCATGGAACAGCGGTTTCACGCCGTCATGGAGTGCCTGGGTGGGACTCCGAAGACGGAGGTCGCCGCCCGGTATGGAGTGTCGCGGCAGACGATTCACAACTGGCTGGCCCGGTATGCCGCCGAGGGCGTCAGGGGCTTGGAGGACCGATCTCACCGTCCGCATGTCTGCCCGCACCGGGTTGACCCGTCGACGGAGGCGTTGGTGTGTGAGCTGCGTCGGGATCATCCTCGGTGGGGTCCGCGTCGGCTGCGGTTCGAGGCAGGGCGTCGGGGTGTGACTCCTGCGCCAGCTCGGGCGACGGTGTATCGGATCCTTCGCCGGAACAACCTGGTTCCGGCGGTGCCGCGGAAGCGTCGGCGGGAGGACTATCGGCGGTGGGAACGTCCGGAGCCGATGGAGCTGTGGCAGATGGACATCGTCGGAGGGGTCCTGCTCGCTGACGGCACGGAGGCAAAGGTGGTCACGGGGCTGGATGACCACTCTCGTTACTGCGTGATCGCTACCGTTGTTCGTCGGGCCACCGTCCGGGCGGTCTGCGCCGCGTTCGCCGCCGCGCTGACCCGGTTCGGGGTGCCGGGTGAGGTGCTGACCGACAACGGCAAACAGTTCACCGGCCGGTTCACCAAGCCCCGCCCTGGTGAGGTGCTGTTCGAGCGGATCTGCCGGGAGAACGGCATCGTCGCCCGCAACACCAAACCCCGCTCCCCAACCACCACCGGCAAGGTCGAACGGTTCCACCAGAGCCTGCAGGGCGAGGGCCTGGACGGACGGGTGTTCGCCACCATCGAGCAGGCGCAAGCCGCGGTGGACGTGTTCGTCGCCGAATACAACTACGACCGGCCGCACCAGGGCATCGACGACGAGTATCCCGCCGACCGATTCCACCGACCCACCCCTGCCCGGAACCGTTCCGGAACAGAGGCCCTGCCGCTGCGCCTGCCGTCCGGGCTGCTGCCCACCGCACCACCGGCCCCGAGAACGCCACCCGTCGTCGAGGTCGACGCCGGATCGGTGACCGTGTCCACCGGCCGTTCCCAGCCGGTGCAACTCGTTCGGGTCGTGCCACCGTCGGGCAACCTGACCGTCGCTCAACAACAGGTGTGGCTCGGCCCCGCCCTCGCCGGCACCCCGGTCACTATCTGGGTCGACACCGACCGGCTGCACGTCCTGACCGCCGACGGCACCCGCATCAAGTCCAGCCCCTCCCGGCTGTCCCAACGCGACCTCGCCCGGCTCCTGGCCGACGGCGGCACTCCCGCCGGACCGCCCCCACTACCTCAGGTCGAACAGCAGACCACCGCCGTCAAGGTCGACCGGGTCGTCAACGCCTGCGGCGGGATCAGCATCGCTGGCCGGCAGATCAGCGTCGGCATGCCACTGGCCGGCCAACGGGTCCGGGTCCGCCTCGACGGCACCCTCCTGCACGTCATCGACGAGACCGGGCAGCTGCGCCGCACCCTGCGCTGCCCCTTGCCGCCCACCGCCTGCGGCCGCATCCGCGACGCCCGACCCGCCTCCCCGATCCCACCACCGGCCACCACGCCCACCGTCGAACGGGTCGTATCGGTCAACGGCAGCATCCAAGTCGCCGGGCAACGCATCCAGGTCGGCGTCGTGCACGCCCGCAAGCTTGTCGCCGTTGCCTTGGACGAGCACACCGTCACCGTCTACGACGCCGACACTCCAATCAAAGCCGTCCCCCGACGCAGCACCACCGACCTGAACCGCACCAAGGCGCACCACCGCATCAGCACCACTGGCTGAACCTTGAGCCTGAGGCTAGGCGGTGAACCACCCAACAGCCGGGGCACCGCGATAATCCGGCCGGCTCGCCCACACCTGGCCCCACGCTCTCTCCTGTGTCGAGTCCAAGCGTCCGTGGCGGGATGCCTCAGCGTATGCGCCCAACTGACGGTGCAGCGCTGACGCGGCCTCGACGCCCGCGGCCCTGATCTCATGCAGGACATAGCGCCGGGGGCGATGGCCCAGTGGATAGACCCCCGCAAACCAGAACTCCCGCCCATCCCACCGGGCCAGCCCGTCGATCGCTCCGTCGTAGAAGTCGTCGCACCACAGAATCTCGACGCCGGACAGCTCGACCAGACTGGCCAACACCGACTCCTCGTGCATCATAAAATATTCGTCGGGTTCCTCAGGCACGCGGAACACGCTAGCCCTTCCGCCTCACGCGGGTGACCAGCCCTACCATCGGCCGTAGGCAGTAGACCTAATCGATCACGACCTGGCGTCAAGGATCCTCCGACGCCGGTCCGTCAAACATCATCCGAGACCAGGCATTGCCGGCAGCACTATTGTCGTGTCCCGGCTGACGCCTTACATCTGCGTCCCACCAGATGCTTGACATGATCGACATTCGGTTTCTCATGCCAGGTGGTGCAGTGGCATATCCGCCGCCCCGGTTCGGCGCTGATCAGAGACGATCCCCGCGTGAGGGCTTCGGGCGCAGCGACTCCACCCACATGTTCGGACGGTCGTCGAAGTGGTCGCGCAGCCGGTCCTCGATGTGCTCGGGGCTCCAGATGGCTTCCCGTTCGAGGCCCTCGCAGTCCTCGACTGTGGCTGGCCGTTCGCTGAAGTACACCGAGGGAGGGTGCGATCGGGAGGCGATGCTCAACGCTCCACTGAACATGTCCTGCCGGAACTTGACGTCCAGGCGCTGCCGCTCCCGCTTCAGGAGCGGGACCGTTTCGAGCAGGACCCAGCGGCCGTTGCGTTGGAGACATCGGTCTGTCACCCAGGTCGTGAACGCGACCGGTTTCGCCACCAGTTCCAGAAGGTCAGCAGCCTGCCCAGTGGCGTCGACGTGGTCGTAGAACTCCGCGTTGATCGACCACAGTTGCCGACCGTAGGCCCACCGACCGTCGCCCAGGTCGATCCGCACTACTCGCCCAGGCGCGCGATTCTTTCGCGCCTTCCGGATCACTCGCTGTTCCAACGACGGCTGCTCCACACCGCGGATCGTCTCAGACCGCCCCCTGGGTCTTCCGACGTCCCACCGCAACAGCTCGACGCCTCCCAGCGCCCTGGAAGGCTTGAGGCGAGCCGTTGCTGCACTTCGCTGCTTTACAAGATCAGAAATGGCCATCCGGAAGGTTCCGAATGGCCTCTGACCTGCGTCGGGACGGCCGGATTTCGAACCGACGACTCCTTGACCCCCAGGCAACCATCACGACGCCCTGACCTGCGGCTGCTGTCCGCTGCGCTGGGCCAGATCGTCCGCCAGTGTCCACTCGCGTCCAGCGTTGTGCTTCTCGATCGTCACTCAGCTAGTCACTCGGAAAGGTGCCCGTGGCGCGGTTCCCGCATGGCGTCGAGCCCGCTCCGTCGTGTCTCGGAACGGTGACCCTACATGAGGGTGACTCGACGGAGTGCAGCCGACAAGATTGCCCGGCGACGGGCAACATCCATTGGGACGTCGAGGCGTGCGATACGACAGGCTGCGCCCGTTGTCCGTCGGGACCGACGTGGAGCCACTGGACGTCTTCGGTGTGAGCGGGCGATCACCCGGCGATGAGCTGCGCGAGTAGCAGCGCCGAACTGCCCGAACGGATCATCAGCGTCCATGGGCGTCCGGCCGCGGTCGCGTCCGTTGTCACCCAGTTGGTCACTCAACCCGGCCGTCAAACGTCGAAGCGGAACTTAGACCGGCCGATTCGCGCAGCAGGGCGGGCAGGTCGCCAAGGGTAGCGAACGCGCGTCCGCCCCAGCTCGGGTCGGTGTCGTTGTGCTCAGTGGTACGAAGCGCTGTCATACCGACCGCTGCCGCGCCGGCCAACTCGCCGTCTGCGCCGTCACCGACGAAGACGCACTCGGCCGGCGCGACGCCCAACCGCTCAGCGGCATTGCGGTAGATCGCCGGGTTCGGCTTGGCCAGCCCGACTTCGCAGGAGAAGACCGCGA
Organism: Micromonospora sp. NPDC048843; assembly: GCF_040649965.1. Classification (NCBI taxonomy): domain Bacteria; kingdom Bacillati; phylum Actinomycetota; class Actinomycetes; order Micromonosporales; family Micromonosporaceae; genus Micromonospora; species Micromonospora sp. NPDC048843. The sequence continues at coordinate 31,944 of NZ_JBEZGJ010000023.1, read as the reverse complement.
CGTCGAAGCAGCGGGCAAGCGGACTCTGCGGCCATGCCTCGGCGGTCTCCGAGGTGGCGTTGCTGATGAGGGCTAGCGGGCGCCCGTCACCGCGCAGCGCGTCGAGCACGTCCAGAGTGGCGGTCGAGACAGTGCCCAGCACCCGGCGCGCGAGGGCTCGTCGATGTCCACCGGCCCGTATCACCTGTTCGTCGGTTGGCCTGCCGCCAAGGCGTGCGGCGAGAATGCGGACGGTCTCCTCCACGTCCCACCGGACCAGCCGGTCACGCCACGTGGCGTGGTACGCAGCGACCAGCGCGGCCGGAGCCACCCCGACTATGAGCGCCATCTCGCCAACTACCCGGTCACGCTCGCCATCAGCGCCGTGAACCAGGGTGTGAAAGAGGTCGAAGATCACTGGCCGAGACACGTGCGCATCCTACTGAGATCGGTCAGACGGCCTACTGACAGCGGTCGAGTATCGCCAGCGCGCACCGCCCAACCAGCGGCATGAGCAATGCCGGCGAGGACAGTGCGTCAGGCAGCCAGGATCCGGGTGAAGAACGCCAGGCTGCCGCGGATCAGCGGCTCCAGCGGCACTCCGCCGAAACAATGGTCGGCGCCCGGCACCACCGACAGCTCGACCTCGGCCCCCACCGCGGTCAATGCCGCGGCAAGCTCCTCGCTCTGCCCGACCGGTACGATCACGTCCTGGTCGCCGTGGATCAGCAGCATGGGTGGGGCCTGGTCGGTGACGTAGGTGATCGGACTGGCTACCCGGCCCAGCCCCGGGTTGTCGGCCAACGGGGCGCCGATCAGAAGGGACTCGGGCGAGTCCGCCGCGTCGTGGTCGATCGTTCCGGACGGGTGTGCCTGCGACTGCATGGTCAACAGGTTCGATGGCGCGTACCAGCAGACCGCCGCCCGGACGTCACTGTCGTCCTGGTCGTTCCCCGTCAGCGCGACCATCGAGGCCAGGTGTCCACCGGCCGACTCGCCCCACACCCCGATCCGCTCGCGGTCCACGCCCACCTGGTCGCCGTGTCGGCGCAGCCATCGCACCGCCGCCTTGACGTCGTCGAGTTGAGCGGGAAAGTGCGCCTCGCCGCTGAGTCGGTACTGCGCGGAGGCGACCGCGAACCCGGCACGGATGGCGGCGGTGAACGGGTCCGCCTCCATGAGCCAGTCCGCCGGTTGCTTGGGCGAGCCGAACAGCCACGCGCCACCGTGGATCCACACCAGAACCGGGACGGGTCGGGGTGCCTCCACCGGCACGACAAGATCCAAGGTCAGTGGGCGGAAGCCCGGCACCTCGTTGACGATGATGTCACGGTGCTCGATCCGGTCGCTCCAGCGCTTGGATGCCGCATCGGTCATCGGGCCATCCTCGCATCGACGTCGACCGGGCGGACCGGACGCGGACCTGCCTATTTGATCACCCCTTTCCCTGCGCGGCGGCGGGGCGGGCCCGGACGTGCAGCCGCTCCCCCTGCCGTCCGAAGAGGCTGAGGCCTCGGCGGTGCCGGGGGCCGGAGTTGACGAAGCGGCGGACCGTCCCTGGGATGCGCCGGGCGGGCGTCCGTCGGACAGCGACCGCATTGATACCTTGGGTCACGAAGGGCGTGCCGCTGCGGCTGCCCTTCGATGGGCTTCGGCCTGCGCCGTGCCGGCGCGCGGAGGTCCGCTCCGGCTTCGGTGACCGCAGGTCACCGGTGTCCGAGTTGGTGTGAGCCTTGACGTCGTCCGCCGCGGCATTCGCGGCCCAGGAGCGGGCCGAGATGAGAAGGATGGAGCAGTACATGATCGTTCCCCAGGGGTTCCGCGCGGTGGTCGCGAACGCCGGGCTCAAGGAGGACGAGGACGACTTCACCGCCCTGGTCTCCGAGGTGCCCGCGGTCAGCGCCGCGGTGTTCACCCGCTCCCGGTTCGCCGGCCCCAGCGTCGTACTCAGCCGTTCGGCGGCGTCGACGTCGTCCGCCCGCGGCGTCGTGGTGCTCTCCCGCAACGCGAACGTGGCCACCGGCAAGGAAGGGCTGGAGAACGCCCGCGAGGTTCGGTCCACAGTGGCTCGCGCCGCCGGGCTGGACGACGAAGAGCTGCTCATCGCGTCGACCGGGGTGATCGGGAAGCAGTATCCGATGCCGAGGGTGCGACAGCGCCTGGCCGAGCTTCGGTGGCCCTTTCCGCCTGCCGATTTCGACCGGGTCGCACGGGCGATCATGACCACCGACACCACACCCAAGGTAGTGCGGGTCAGCTGCGGAGCGGCAAGCATCGTCGGCGTCGCGAAGGGCGTTGGCATGATCGAACCGAACATGGCGACCCTGTTGACGTTCTTCTGTACAGACGCCCGCATCGAGCCGGTCGACCTGGACCGGGTGTTCCGGTCGGTCATCGCTCGCACCTTCAACGCGGTCAGCATCGACACCGACACCTCCACCAGCGACACCGCGGCGGTCTTCGCCAACGGTCTCGCCGGGCCCGTCGATCTCGACGAGTTCGAACAGGCGTTGCACACCGTCGCACTGGACCTGGTGCGGATGGTTGCCCGCGACGGCGAGGGCGCCAGCAAGCTCATCGAGGTCCGGGTCAGCGGTGCCCGGGACGGCGAGCAGGCCAAGCGGGTGGGCAAGGCCGTCGTCAACTCGCCGCTGGTGAAGACAGCCGTGCACGGCGCGGACCCGAACTGGGGCCGGGTCGCCATGGCGATCGGCAAGTGCGAGGACGACGAAGACATCGACCAGCAACGGGTACGGATCGGCTTCGGCGGTATCGAGGTCTATCCGACACAGGCCACCGAGGAGACCCTGGTTCGGCTGCGGCGCCACCTCGAAGGCGACGACGTGGTGATCGAGGTCGACCTGGGAATCGGCGCCGGCGCCTTCACCGTGTACGGGTGCGACCTGACCGACGGATACATCCGGATCAACGCTGACTACACCACCTGAGCGACGACGCACCCGGGCTATGGCTGCTTGTCGGGTCTGGCCGGGCGGGCGCGGACGTGCAACCGCTCCCCCTGCGGCCCGAAGAGACTGAGGGCTTCGGCGGTGCCGGGCCCGGGGTTGAAGAAGAGGTGCGGGATGCGGGTGTCGAACTCGGCCACCTCCCCCGGGGTCAGCGTCAGATCACGGTCACCCAGCAGCAGGCGTAGCCGGCCGGAGAGCACGTAGAGCCACTCGTACCCCTCGTGGGCCTGCGGGATTCGGCCCCCGGCGGACGGGTCCGGCGGGAAGATCTGCTTGAACGCCTGGACACCGCCCGGTCGGCGGGTCAGCGGCAGGTACGTCACGCCGTGGATGACTATCGGTTTGGGGCGTACCCGGGGGTCGCCGGTGGCGGGGGCGTCGACCAGTTCGTCCAGCGCCACCTGGTAGGCCCTCGCCAGCGGAAGCAGTAACTCCAGGGTGGGGCGACGACTACCGGACTCCAGCCGGGAGAGGGTGCTCACCGAGATGCCGGTCAGGTCGGCGAGCTGGGTCAGCGTGGTCCCGCGTTGGTGACGCAGGGCACGCAGCCGGGGGCCGACGGCCGCCAGCGCGGCGCTGTCCTCGTTTGCCATAACGGCAAGGATAGTTGCCACCCCGCCGACGGCGACGGATGGTGGGCGCAGCCGACAGAGCAAGAGGGAGATACCGGTGGACGAGACATACGACGTGGTGGTGGTGGGTGGCGGCGCCGCAGGGCTCAGCGGAGCCCTGGCGCTGAGCCGGGCCCGACGGTCGGTGCTGGTGATCGACTCCGGTGAGCCGCGCAACGCGCCGGCCGACCGGGTGCACAACTACCTGGGCCGGGAGGGGACGCCGCCGGGCGAGCTGCTCGCGATCGGACGGGCCGAGGTGGCCGGGTACGGCGGGCAGTTCCGCACCGGGCGGGTGCAGGCCGCGACCCGGGACGACGACGGGTTCCGGCTGAGCGTTGACGGCGGGGATTCGGTGCGGGCCCGGCGGCTGCTGGTGACCACCGGTCTGACCGACGAACTGCCCGACGTGCCCGGCCTGGCCGAGCGGTGGGGTCGCGACGTGCTGCACTGCCCGTACTGCCACGGCTGGGAGGTTCGGGACCGCCGGATCGGCATCCTGGCGACCAGCCCGCTGAGCGTGCACCAGGCCGAGATGTGGCGACAGTGGAGCTCCAGCGTGCTGCTCCTCCTGCACGACGCCCCGGCACCCGACGCGGAGGCCGCCGAGCGGCTCGCCGCCCGCAGCATCGCTGTGGTGCCCGGCCCGATCGCCGCCGTGGAGGTGACCGACGACGCGCTGACCGGCGTACGGCTCGCCGACGGCCGGGTGGTGGCGCTCGACGCGATAGTGGTGGGGACGCGACTGACGCCCCGCTCCGATGTGCTGGTGGGGCTCGGTCTGGCCCCGGAGGAGGTGATGATGGGCGAGCACGTCATCGGCGCCCAGATCCCCGCCGACGCCACCGGCGCGACCACCGTCCCGGGTGTCTGGGTGGCGGGCAACGTGGCCGACATCCGCGCTCAGGTGATCACCTCCGCCGGGGCCGGCCTGGCCGCCGCGGCGGCGATCAACGCCGATCTCATCGCCGAGGACACCCGCGACGCGGTGGCCGCGTACCGGCAGTTGGTGGCCACGACGTTCGAGGAACCGGCGTGGGAGGAGCGCTACCAGTCCCGGCCGTCGGTCTGGAGTGGCCGGCCGAACGCGCAGCTGGTCGCCGAGGTCACCGACCTGGCCCCGGGGCGCGCGCTGGACGTGGGCAGCGGCGAGGGCGGCGACGCGGTGTGGTTGGCCGAGCGCGGCTGGCAGGTGACGGCGGTGGACATCTCCAGCACGGCGTTGAGCCGGGCCGCCGCCCACGCCGAGGCCGCCGGCGTGGGCGACCGGATCGAGTTCACCCACGCCGACCTGCGGGACAAGCCGCCCACCGAGGAGGCGTACGACCTGGTGTCCGCGCAGTTCATGCACCTGCCCCCGGCGCAGCGGAAGGAGTTGTTCGGCCGGCTGGCCGCGGCGGTGGCACCGGGCGGTGTCCTGCTGATCGTCGGGCACCACCCGTCGGATCTGTGGGGGTCGGCGCACCGGATGCACATGCCGGACATGATGTACACCGCTCAGGACGTGGCCGCCGATCTGGAGCCGGCCCACTGGGAGGTGCTGGCGGCGGAGGAACGCTCCCGCCTCGTCACCAACCAGAACGGCGAGGACATCACCCACCACGACGCCGTCCTGGTCGCCCGCCGACGCTGACCTCGCGCCGAGGTGACCTGCGTCGATCATGGAGTTGTGGTGGATGACAAAGGTGGTGGAGCACCATCTTTCCGGCACCATGAGTCCATGATCGGCGCGGGAACGGGGGAACGCGGGGCGGCAACGTGAGAGGTGGTGGGGCAGGACTTCGCATGAGGTCCGCTCGGCGGTAGCGTTGCGCCACACTGACGGCCCGTGGGGCAGGCGACAGCCGACCCTGACGCCCCGATCGTACGGAGGATGGTGCATGTCCATCGGCGCTGAGCCGCACGCAGCACGCGACGATGCGGCCTCCCGGCCGAGCTTCGAGCTCGCCCTGCGCGGATACGACAAACGCCAGGTGGACCGGCACCTGGAGCAGCTCGACGGCCAGATAGCGATGCTGAGCGGAGAGCACGGGCGCTCCGCCGTCCGCGTCCGTGAACTGACCGCCGAGGTGCAGCGGCTGCGCGCCGAACTGGCCGAGCTTCAGGAGCAACCCGTGCAGGTGGACCGCGCTTCGTTCCACGATCTGGGCCCGATGGTCGGCGAGATCATGGCGCTCGCCGAAAAGCAGGCCGGCATCATCACCGAGTCGGCCACCGACCGGGCCAACGAGCTGCGCAGCGAGTCCGAGCGGATCCTCGCCGACACCCGTGAGCGGGCCGCGCAGGCACGTCAGGATCTGGCCGAGGAGCTGGCCGCCCGGCGGACCGAGCAGGAGCAGGCGCACGAGGAACGGCGCACCCACGCCGAAGCCGAACTGACAGCGATCCGCGAGCACGCCGAGCAGTTGCGGGCCGACGGTGAGGCCGCGCACGAACGCGCCCAGCACGAAGCCAAGCGGATCACCGAGCAGAGCGCGCAGCAGCTCAACCAGACCCGGGTGGCCGCCGACGCGCTGATGAAGTCGGCCCGTACCCAGATCCAGCAGGAACTCCAGTCGACCCGCTCCAAGCACCAGCAGGAGATGGCCCAGTGGCAGGCCACAGTGGAGCGGGAAGTCAACGAACGGCGTACCGCCGCCGAGCAGGACATCGCCGAACAGCAGGCCGCCGCCGAGCAGGAGCTGGCCGAGGAGCGCAGCGCGACCGAGCAGCAGATCGCCGCGCTGCTGGCCGAGGCGCAGCAGCACGTGACCGAGCTGCGCAACCGCGCCGACGAGCAGGCCGCCAGCCATCAGCAGCAACTCGCCGCCCTGCAGAAGGAGCTTGAGGAGCGCCGGCAGGAGGCCGCCGACCTGAACGCCGAGCTGGACACCGGCCGCCAGCAGCTCGCCGAGATCCGCCAGGAGGGCGAGACGCTGGAGAACGAGCTGTCCCGAATGCAGCAGCGACTCAGTGAGGTCCGTCGGGACCTGACCGCCGAGAGTGCCCGGTTGGACGAGGCCCGGCGTGCCGGGGACTCCGCCGAGCGGCACGCCAAGGAGGTCCGCGCCCGCGTACAGCGGGAGGCGAAGCGGGTGGCCGACCTGGCCGCCGCCGCGGTCATGGCCGCGGCAGCCGGCGGTACGGAGACCGCTGAGTACCCGATGGTGGGTTCCCGCTCCAGCGCTGACCGGCCCGCCCCGGAGCGGGTAGGCGTCGAGCGGCTCACCGTCGACCGCGTCGGCGTCGACCGGTACCCCGTCGAGCGCCCCGCCGTGGACGACGCGGACGCCGATCGCGCCGCCGTCGACCGCGCCCCGCTCAACGCCGCGCCTGCCGACCGGAGCCCGGTCCAGAACGGCTACGCCGACCTCACCCCGGTAGGACAGGCCACTGGCGACCGGTCCCCGGCGGAGCAGGCGAACGACGAGCATGCGGACGCACCGGCGGTGGCGGACGAGCCGACGACGTCCGAACCCACGGTGGCCCGAGAAGTTGGCGCCGACGACGCCGAGCGAACCTTCCCTCGGCACATCGGCACTGACGCACCGACACCCGTGCCGTTCCTGGCCTTCGGGCAGCCGGTCAGCGAGAACGGCGCCGCCCGGCACTGACCTCAGCCGCGGTCGCTTCCACACCCCGCCCCGCCGATCTTGCAGTTTCGGTCGCCGGGATGCGCGGAATGCCCCCTACGTCGCGACAGTAAGTGCAAGATCGCGGCATGGGGGCGGCCCGGGCGATTCTGCGCGGAACCGGGTCGCCGTGACTGGTTGAGCTGGCAGGCTGGGCTGGCCGCCGCGTACCAGCGGTGGCCGCCGGCCTGGCCGGTGACCGAGAGGAGCGCCCGGTGACCGACCAACCGGAGGAGTTCGACCTGCTCGTCGTCGGTGGCGGCAAGGCCGGCAAGACGTTGAGCATGGACGTCGCCCGATCCGGGCAGCGGGTCGCCATGGTCGAGCGAGGCATGATCGGCGGCAGCTGCATCAACGTCGCGTGCATCCCGACGAAGGCGCTGGTGACCAGCGCGCGGGCCGCCCGCCAGCTGCGGGACGCGTCGGCGCTCGGCCTGACGGTGGAGGGCGGCCGGGTCGACATCGACCTGTTGCGCGCGCACAAGCAGGACGTGGTCGAGGGGATGGTCGCCGCCAATCGGCAGCAGTTCCTCGACTCCGGCCTGCACCTGGTGATCGGCGAGGCCCAGTTCGTCGGGCCTCGAACCGTACGGGTGGCACTCGCCGACGGCGGCGAGCGACTGCTGTGTGGCAGCGACGTGGTGATCAACACGGGCACCCGCCCCCATCTGCCGTCGGTGCCCGGGATGGCCGAGGCCGGGGTGCTCACCAGCGACGAGTTGCTACACCTGGACCGGCTGCCGGCCCGGCTGGTGGTGCTCGGCGGCGGCACCGTCGGGGTGGAGTTCGCGCAGATGTTCGCGCTGTTCGGCAGCGCTGTGACACTGGTGGAGGGTGGTCCACGGCTGCTCACCCGCGAGGACCCCGACGTCAGCGACGCGGTGATGCGCGTCTTCCTCGATGACGGCATCGACGTACGGGTGGGTGTCGCCGTCGCGCGGGTCGACCGGGAGGCCGACGGCTCGCTCCGGGTGACGCTGGACGACGGCAGCGTGGTGATCGGGGACGACGTGCTGGTGGCGGCCGGGCGGGAACCGGTCACCGACGGGCTCGGCCTGGACGTGGCCGGCGTACGGCTCAGCGAGCGGGGCTTCGTGGAGGTCGACGAGCACCTGCGCACCAGCGCCGAGCGCACCTGGGCGGCCGGGGACGTCGCCGGCAGCCCGCAGTTCACCCACGTCTCGCTGGACGACTACCGGATCATCCGGGCGAACCTCGCGGGTGGCCAGCGCAGCACCGCCGACCGGCTGATCCCGTACACCGTCTTCACCACCCCGGAGCTGGCGCGGATCGGGCTGACCGAAACCGAGGCGCGCCGCGCCGGGTACGACATCCAGGTCGCCCATCTGCCGGTCGCCGCCATCCCCCGGGCACGCACCCTGCGCCAGACCCAGGGCATGTGGAAGGCGGTCATCGACACCAGTACCGACCGGATACTCGGCGCGGCGCTGCTCGGCGCTGAGGCCGGTGAGGTGATCACCTCGGTGCAGCTGGCTATGCTCGCCGGGATGCCGTGGACCGCCCTGCGGGACGCGATCATCACCCACCCGACCATGACCGAGGGTCTCAACCTGCTCTTCGCCTCGCTGAAGTCCAGCCCGGTCCGCTGAGCGCCGCGAGGCCTGCCCCCGCAGCGGCGAAACGACTACCCGGCGATCTCGTCGCGTACCCGCCGTTGGAAGGCCCGGGCCTGCGCACCGGTGGGCGGCGGCCCGCCGTGTCGCGCGGCGACCGCTTGACGGATCACCTCGGCCGGGTCGCCGGCGTCGATCAGCCGCTGCCCGGCGGCCACCTTCGCGAGCCAGACGCCGTCGCGGTGGCGCACCAGTGACCGGCAGGCGCCGAGTACGGCGTCCTCGGCGCCGGGCGCGGGTTGGTCGGCCGGCGGTGTGGGCAGGGCGAGCCACCAGGACGCCGCCTCGAGGAGCAGCCGGCGCAGGTCGGCCGGGGCGAGGTCGGTGAAGGCCTCTCCGGCCGGCGGGCCGAGCAGTGGGAGTCCACTCTGGTGCAGGATGCTGCGATCGAGGCCGTACCAGAATCGGCCGTCGGCGGCCGGGCGGTCGGCGGGGTCGAGGGTGCGCCGGTACGGCATGCCGGCCCCGGTGTTCAGTTCGACCTCGAAGCCGGGCTCCGGGGTGCCGGAGGCGGCCACCGCCCGGTCGTAGACGACCAACTCCAGTCCGCGTGCGGGGCAGGGCAGCGCCTCGTGCCGCAGCCGGGCGACCAACGTCCGCTTGGCGGTGTCGGTGAGCGGCCCGGCGCTGAGCAGCGCCACGTCCACGTCGCTGCGGCCGGGCTGGTACGCCCCGAGCCCCACCGAGCCGGCCGCGTACGCGCCGACCAGGTCGTCGCCGAGCACGTCCCGGGCGGTGCTGACCAGGTCGTCGAGGTAGCGCTGGAGATCGGAGTCCACGGGCCATCATGACGCACGGGTCGGAGCCCGGGCGGGACTACCCCGCGTAGAGCAGCAGCAGACCGGCGACGGTGTAGGCGACCATCAGCGCCAGCAGGGGTAGTTGGCCGGCCACCGCTCGGGCCCGGGGGAACAGGTACAGGGCACGGTCGTGGGCGAGCAGCGTGCCGAGCAGGTGCCCGAGGATGATGACGGTGATCTGGAGGGTCGCGACCCCGGACGGCGTGATCAGCGCGGTCCGCGGCTCCCAGTCGGCGGTGCCGAGCCAGTTGGCGCCGGTGCCCAGGGGGTCGGAGAGCAACGCGACGGTGCGCTGGCCCTCCAGGATCAGCAGCGAGTAGTAGTGCGCGACCACGTACCCCACTGCGATCGGCACGATGGAGTGGGCGATCTCGCCCGGCACCCCACGGGCCTCGGCCGCGTCGGCGCGACCGATGCGCGCCGCGGCACCGGTGGCGGCGAGATACGCCACCGCGACGGCGGCGATGACGAGGCTCAGACCGGCGCTGCCGGTGACCGCCGGGTGCAGGCCGTTCTCCTGGCTGAAGCGCAACCAGCCCGGCGCGTTGGAGAGGCTGTCGTACATGGTCGAGCCGAGCAGCACGATCACCACGGCGACCAGCCCGGGGCGGGGTCGCAGGCCGGCGATCCCGTCGAGCGGGTTGCGCCAGACCAGCACGCCGTCGGCGGCCCGGCCGAGCGGGGCGAGTTGACCGATCAGTGTGCTGTACGCCTCGAACGGGTCGGCGTTGTCGAACCAGCCGGCGCCGAACAGCACAGCGCCGGCCAGCAGGACCACCGCGTACCCGACCAGCCAGGCGGTGATGACCGGCAGGGTGGCCCGGTCGGGGGCGACCAGTTCCAGCCAGACGAACCCGAACACTGTGGCTGCGGCCGGCCACCAACCGACGCTGTCGGGCAGCTCACGGAGCCCACGGTTCGGGTCGCGCCGCGCCGCCAGCGCCGTGAGCAGGTGCACGGTGCGCAGCGGGTTGACCGCCCGCCAGATCGGGCCGAGCAGCAGCGACAGCGGGGCCAGCCCGACCCAGAGCAGCACGTAGAGCGCGCCGGCGGTCGGGTTGTCAGCGGTGTCGCGCCCGCCCAGCAGACCGAGGCAGAACCAGGCGGCGGCGAACAGGCCGAGCCCGCGCAGGGCCCACCGGAACGCGGGCGCGTCGACGAGTCGGGCGAGCCAGCGCGGCACCGGGCGACCGCCGGTGGCGTCCCGGTCGAGCCGGGGTTCGCGCCAGAGCAGGCCCAGGGCCACGAACGTGACGACGAGGGTCAGCGCGGCGGCGACGACGAGCTGCGGGAGCGTGATCGGCAGGTCCTGGCGACCGCCGACGCCGTGTGCCAGCAGCGTGGGAGCGGCAGTCATCTCGTTCAGCGGACGACGAGCTGGAAGAGCACCAGCTCGGATTCGTGCGTCTCCACCTCGAACAGCCCGGTCTTGTCGGCGCGGAACTCCACCGAGCCGGGCGTGCCGGCCGGCAGCCGGGCACCCAGGTCGTAGCCGTGCACGTGCAACTCGTCGGCCACGTCGGAGGTGACGGTGATCCGGACCAGCTGGCCCTTACTGACGGTGACCCGCCCGGTTGGCGGATCGACCCGCTTCTTCGCGATCGTCACGGTGATCTGTTGGTCCACCGCGGCGGTGCTGGCGGAGGCGCTGGGCGTGCTGGTGGCCGTCGGGGTCGGCGCGGTGGGGGTGGCGCTCGACGGGCCGACGGACGTGGGCGCCGACGAGGGGGTCGCCACCGAGGGGTCGTCGTCCTGCCCGCAACCGGCGAGGAGCAGGGCGCCGAGGGTCGCGGCGGCGAGGGTGGCGGCGGTCCGGGCGGCGGGGGTACTGACGAACACGGGCGGACTCCGAACGACGCGAGGGGGACGGGTGTCGGGTTGATCGTCGGGGAGGAGAACTCTACGTCTTGTTCGGTGCGGGGGAAATGACCATGATGAACGAATGCGATCGAAGCTGGTCACTGTGCGTGAGGTTCTGAGCCGTGTCGTGGCGGCGCTGGCGGCGACACTGGTGGTGTCGCTGCTGCTGCCGGTCGCCCCGGCGTCCGCGCACGGCCAACTGGCGACCTCCACCCCGCTGAAGGGCACCGTCGTACGCGAGCCACTGACTCAGTTGGCGTTGTACTTCACCGAGAAGCCGGCGTCCAACGCGCACTTCGCCATCAGCGGTCCGGACGGGTCGCGGGTGGACAACGGGTGGTCCTACGGTGAGCCGAAGCGACTGGACAAGCCGGTCACCGAGTACTTCATGGTCAACGGCGTGTTCGAGCCACGGCTCTACCACACCGGCTTCCCGGCCATGGTGACCGTCGCGCACTGGCCGGCGAAGGGCCGCTACACCGCCAGCTACCTCTCGGTCGCCTCTGACGGTGAGGCGGTGCGGGGCGAGGTGACCTTCGACTACCAGGGCCCGGGCACGCCGGCTCCGGCTGGCTGGTCGGCGCCGACGGCGGGGCCGGATCCGGCGCTGCTCGCCCAGGCCGAGGGCGAGGGCTCGGCCAGCCCGGGGGCGACCGGCGCCCCGGCGGACGCCACCGGCGACCCGGCGAGCGACCCGGCTGGCGCCACCGAGGAACAGAGTGACGGCGGATTCCCGGCCTGGTTGGTCCCGGCCCTGATCGTCGTCGTGGTCTCGGCGATCGTGCTGGTGGCGGCCCGCCGTCGGCCCGCAGCGCGCGGAGCATCTACTGGGGACCGTCGGCCCGCCGGCGGCGCGGGCCGAGGCGGAGCCGCAACCCGCAAGTCCGCCAACCCGACTCGGAAGACCGGCAATCGGAGCGGTGGCCCGCCGCGGCGCGGACGGCGGTAGACGGTCGCCATAGTCGGGCATTCTTCGCGTATTATCGCGAACTTTCGCACGGACATTGGGAACTTTTGATGTATCGAGGCGAAGCCATGGACACTCCAATCGAAACGCCTTAATGTTCCGAGCCATCCACCCGGTGTTTCCGCAATGTCACTCGTCGGCGTCGAGGACGTTACGGAGCCGGGCCGACGGTCATCCTCACCACTGATCCACGCCGGCCGTCGGACACTCCACTGCCTCCTGGAGGAACGATGGGCACACGCCTGCTACGCCGACTCCACCATCCCGTCCTGGGTGCGCTGACACTCGTCCTCGCCGCCGGTCTCTGGGCCGTCCCCGCCAACGCCGCCCCCGCGCAGGAACCGGGCGTCACGCTGCGCGTCTTCGACGTGCAGGTGCCGCTGTCCGAGTTGTGCACCCTCAAGCCCGCCCAGACCCCCAACGTGGACAAGCTGATGTCCACCATCAACTGGACCTCGGCGGCCGACTTCGGCTTCGAGGACAACTTCGTCTCGCAGGTGCTCGGCAACATCACCACCACCCAGGCCGGCAGCTACACCTTCCGGCTCAGCAGCGACGACGGCTCCAAGCTGTCGATCGACACCGCCGTGGTGATCAACCACGACGGGCTGCACGGCGCGACGCCGCCAAAGGAGGGCACAGTCACCCTCACCGCCGGCCTGCACCCGCTACGCATCGACCACTTCGAGCGTGGGGGCGGGCAGCAGATCACCCTGGAGTGGAAGACCCCCGGTTCGTCGACCTTCGTGGTCGTACCGAACTCGGCGCTGAGCACCGACGCCGGCGTGGTCCGGGTGACAGCACCCGGACGCAAGGAGTGCGAGGGTGTCTCCGACACCCCCGGCGACGGCCTGCCGCTGACCGGCGTGCACCCCGGCTACACAGTGACCAACCTGCGGCCCAGCGGCTTCCAGCCGAAGGTCACCGGCATGGACTGGCTGGCCGACGGCCGGCTGGTCATCAGCACCTGGGGCGGCAGCGACCAGTCCGGCAGCTCGCAGGACGGCGAGGTCTGGATCCTCGGCAACACCGGTGGGTCGACGACCCCGGGCAACGTGACCACCAAGAAGATCGCCGGCGGCCTCAAGGAACCGATGGGGCTCAAGGTCGTCGACGGGGTGGTCTACGTGACCGAGAAGCAGCGGCTGACCCGTCTGGTGAACACCGGCGGTGACGAGGTGGCCGAGCGTCTGGAGACCGTCGCCACCTGGCCGTACGGCGGCAACTTCCACGAGTTCGCGTTCGGCCTGCTCTACCAGGACGGGTTTTTCTACCTGAACCTGTCGGTGTCGATCAACTCCGGCGGCGCCACCACCAACCCGCAACCCGCCACCAACCGCGGCACCACCCTCAAGGTCAACAAGGACACCGGCGCGGTCAGCTACGTCGCCGGCGGCCTGCGGACGCCGCACGGCATCGGCTGGGGCCCGGAGGGCGGCATCTTCGTCACCGACAACCAGGGTGGCTGGCTACCCTCGTCGAAGCTGGTGCACGTCAAGCAGGGCCGATTCTTCAACCACTTCACGAACCCGGCGGGTCCGTTCGACACCGCACCGGTCACGCAGCCGGTGCTCTGGATGCCGCAGAACGAGATCGCCAACTCGCCCAGCACGCCGCTCTACCTGACCAGCGGTCGCTACGCCGGCCAGTTCGTCATCGGTGACGTCACCTACGGCGGCCTGCAACGGGCGAACGTGGAGAAGGTCAACGGCGAGTACCAGGGCGCGCTGTTCCGACTCACCCAGGGCCTGGAGGCGGGCGTCTCCGAGGTCAACGTCGGCCCGGACGGCGCGATCTACGTCGGTGGGCTCGGCGCGGGCGGCAACTGGGGCCAGACCGGCAAGCTGTCGTACGGCCTGCAGAAGCTCACCCCTAACACCGCCACCACGTTCGAGATGCTCGCGATGCGCGCCACCACGACCGGCTTCGAGGTGGAGTACACCCAGCCGGTGTCGACGGCGACCGCCGCCGAGCTGGCCGCGCGTTACAAGCTCAAGCAGTGGAGGTACGTGGCGACGTCGAACTACGGCGGTCCGAAGATCGACGAGGAGACGCTGACCGTCACGTCGGCCACCCTGTCGGCGGACGGCAAGAAGGTCACCCTCACGGTGCCCGGTCGCAAGGCCGGCCGTGTGGTGCACCTGCGCTCGCCGCGCCCGTTCACCTCCACCAGCGGCGAGTCTCTGTGGAGCACCGAGGCGTGGTACACGCTCAACTCGATCCCGGGCAGTCCCCCGCCACCGACCGGCGGCACCATCACCGGCGTCGGCGGCAAGTGCCTGGACGTCGACAACTCGGGCACCGCCGACGGCACAAAGATCCAGCTGTGGACCTGCAACGGCACCGCCGCGCAGTCGTGGACGAAGGTCGGCGACACGTACCGGGTGCTGGGCAAGTGCCTGGACATCGACAACGCCGGCACCGCCAACGGCACGAAGGTCCAGCTCTGGACCTGCAACGGCACCGGCGCGCAGGTCTGGCAGCCGCAGGCGGACGGGTCGATCCGCAACCCGCAGTCCGGCAAGATCATGGAGGCCGCCGGCGGTAGCAGCGCCGACCGCACCCAGATCCAGCTCGGCACGTACGCGGGCGGCGCACACCAGAAGTGGGTGGTCAGCAGCGGGGTAATCGGCTGACCTCGGGCGAAGGGGTGCGGCCTGACCGGCGGGTCAGGCCGCACCCCGCCAAGTCCGTGGTGCGAGGAACGCCGCTCAGCGGAACAGCACCGGCCGGTTCCCCCGGGCGCCGACGAGCTGGCCCCGAATGTTGATGTCCACGATCGAGTCGGTCTCCCACACGCCCCGGGTGGTCAGGTCGGTCATCACTCCGTTGCGCCAGAGGAACGGGCGCCACGCGGCGGTGGTGGTGCTCTGGCCCACCACGTCGCCCCGGTCGTTTATCGCGGTGGCTCGGCTCCAGTCGCCACCGAGCGTGCCGAGGTCGGTCAGTGTCCCGTTCTGCCAGCGGAAAGCCCGCCCGTTCGCCGCACCCACCACCTGGCCCCGGTTGTTGACCCCGATGGCCTCGCTGCCGATCTGGGTGAAGACGCCGTTGCGCAGGAGACCGCCGACGCAGGTGCACGGGTAGTCCTGCGGCGGCACGTTGAACCCGCCCACCACGTCGCCCGCGTTGTTGAAGTCGGCGGTGAACTCGTAGAAGTACTCCAGGCCCAGGTCGGTGAAGACACCGTCGCGCCACAGGAAGCGGTGCGGCATCTCGCCGGCCGGTTCGCTGGTGCCGAGCACCTGCCGCCGGTCGTTGACGCCGATCGCCACACTGTTCTCCCCGCCCAGGGTGCCCAGGTCGTGGAGCTGACCGTCGCGCCAGAGCACCGCGCGGGTCAGGTAGTCCGAGCCGAAGGAGGTGATCGCCACGTCACCGAACTCGTTGACGTCCACGGCGCTGGAATCCGTGTCGCCCGGCAGCACGCCCAGGTCGGTGATGACACCGTGGCGCCAGAGCACGGCGTGCCGGGCTCCGCTGGCGACGGTGCTCCAGCCGACGATGTCGCCGCGGTCGTTCATCGCCGTCGCAGCGCCGTCACCCCCGCTCAGGGTGCCGAGGTCGACGACCCGATAGCTGTGCGGGGACGCGGTGGCGGGAGCGGGAGCGAGGGTGATCAGCGCGACGACTGTCGTCGCCGCGGTCAGCAGGGGACGTGGGGACACCATGGACGCCAAGGGGGACGCTCCTCGGATCGGAGCGGCGACGACCCGGCGGACGGGCGCGGGGCCACCACCACTGTGCGTTCGATCGGTAACGCACAGTAGATCCGGTGCCGTGGCGGCACGCCACTGACCGAACGGTCACCGACGCCCGAGGCGCGCGGCGGTGGGCGTTGGTCAGGGGCCGTGCGGCAGCGGTTGCGCCAGTGCCCGCAGGTCCGCCGGGAGTTGGGCCAGGGCGTCCTCGAACTCCCGGTGCCCGACCACCCGGTGCATCGTCTGGAGCACCGCGCGGGTGCCCCGCTCGGCGGCCGCGCCGTCGATCCCGGCGCGATCGGCCACCCGGCGCAGGAACTCGTCGTAGCCGAACGATTCCGGCGGCTCGGCGGCCTTGACCAGCAGCGGGCTCAGCTCGTCGGCCAGGTGGGGGGCCAACGCGCCCGCCTCCCCACCACTGAGCCTCTCGGTGAGGGTCCGCAGGACCGCCTCGGTGAGCGAGCGCGCCTGCTCCGGCGGGAGACCCGCCCGTGCCGCAACCTTGTCGACGAACGCCAGCTCGGCCATGCCCCCGCCCTTCGCTGTCGGAAACGCGTGGCTACCCGGGCCCACCGGCAGCAAACCAGGCAGCCGCAGCCTGGATGGTTCTGCTGGTTGCTCCGCGCGGTGCCGTCGGCTTCTCGTACGGTGAGGTCGGACCGGGAACCCGACGGCTGCCCGACGGCGGCCCGTGCCGCAGGAGGAGCAGATGGCCCTCGACCTGCCCGACGTGATCGACAGGTACTTCCGGGCCGTCAACGACCGGGACCTGGACGCCTTCGTCGCCTGCTTCGCGGACACCGCGAGCGTCGCCGACGAGGACCGCCTGTACGACGGGCGGGCCTCGATCCGCGCCTGGCGACAGAAGACGATGGAGGCCTACTCGTACACCGCGGAGCCGGTCCGGGTCACGTCGCAGGCGGGCGACTCGTACCTGGCTATCACCCGGGTGTCCGGTGACTTCCCCGGCAGCCCGATCGAGCTGCGGTACCGGTTCACGCTGCGCGACGGGCTGATCGGCGCTCTGGACATCCGACCCTGACGACGAGTAGGTCCACCGACACGAGGGGAATGCCGTGCCGCGAGTCTGGCTCATCACCGGCTGTTCGCGTGGTCTCGGCCGCGCCCTCGCCGAGGCGGTTCTGGCCGACGGCGACCACCTGGTGGCCACCGCCCGCAACCCGGCACAGCTCGACGACCTGGTCGACCGCCACGGTGACCAGGTCCGCACGGTGGCCCTCGACGTCAACGACCCCGCCGCCGCCCGCGCCGCCGTCCGCACCGCTGTGGACACGTTCGGGGCGCTGGACATCCTGGTCAACAACGCCGGGTACGCGGACGTCGCCGCGATCGAGGACATGTCGGAGGACGACTTCCGGGCGCAGGTTGAGGCGAACTTCTTCGGCGTGGTCAATCTGTCCCGGGCCGCCCTGCCGGTGATGCGCGACCAGGGGCGCGGGCACATCCTACAGATCTCCAGTGTCGGCAGCCGGGTCGCGAGCACGGGTCTGGGCGCGTACCAGTCCGCCAAGTGGGCGGTCAGCGGCTTCTCCGCGGTGCTCGCCAAAGAGGTCGAGGCGTTCGGGATCCGGGTCACCTCTGTCGAGCCGGGTGGGCTGCGCACCGACTGGGCCGGCTCGTCGATGAGCGCCCTGCCGATCAGCGAACCGTACCGGCCGGTCATCGACCCGGCCGTGCAACGGCTGCGCCAGGCCAGCGGCGCCCAGCCGGGCGACCCGGCCCGCGCCGCCCAGGCGATCATCCGGATTACCCGGGTCGACGACCCGCCGCTCCGGTTGCTGCTCGGCGCCGACGCGGTGGCCGCCGCCCACGCGGCCGCCGAGGCCCTCGCCGCCTCGGACGCGCGGTGGCGGGAGTTGAGCGAATCGATCGCCTTCGACGCGACACCCTGACCCGGCTCCCCTGCCGGACCGGCCAGGCTGCCCGGCCCGCCAGGCTCATCTCATTGCTCTTGGGGCCGCGACGCTGGTCGGGCCGGTCCGCAAGTGATCAACCGCCGAACGGACGAGACAGTCAAGCGGGCAGTGGGTGACATGATGTGGCGACAACAGCTGTCGCTACGAGAAGGGTTCCTGCTGCCCGATGGCGCACTTCGAGGCTCGCACGCCCACGGCACCCGCACGGGACGCGGTGCCGCTGGCCGGGCAGCCGCATCGGGCGGGCTGATGCCGGGCGAGCGACGGGAGACCGTGGCCGAGCAGAGTGTCCCCACCCACGCAGCGGACACCATGGCGTATCAGGTCGCGACCGACATCCGAGCGCTGCGCGCGTTCGTCAGCGCCGGGGCGCTGGCCCGTGGCCTGTCGACCGAGCGGGCGGAGCTGTTGACGTTGGCGGTCAGCGAGCTGGCCACCAACACGTTGCAGCACACCGCAGGCGGCGGCTGGGTCCGGCTCTGGGCCGAGCCGGGTCAGGTGTTCTGCGACGTGGTCGACCAGGGGCCGACGCGGGCCTTCGGCCGGAGCATGCCGGCCGCAGACTCGGTACGGGGTCGCGGGCTGGCGATCGTGGAGCAGATCTGTGACGAGGTCGCGGTGCTCACCGGTCCCGGGGAGACCGTCGTACGGATTCGCCTGAGTCTGTGAATGTCAGCGGCGATCCCTCCCCACCCGGGTCGGGTTGGCTGCCACAATGCGGACAGCCCGGGCCGACTGTGGCACCGGGTCGGACCCGAACGGGAGGACGGCACGATGCCGGACAGCGCACGCGAGGCTGAGCTGCTCGACGCCGAGCGCACCCTGCAGGCAGCCCAACGGGCCGGCGACGTCGCCGCCCTCGATCAGCTGCTGGTCGACCAGTTGATCGCCATCGGCCCGGACGGGCGTACCCACAGCAAGCAGGATGACCTGGCCGCCCACCGGGACCGCCGCACGGTCGTCGAGGAGTTGGTGGAGGAGGAGTTGGACCTGCTCGTCGTCGGCAAGACGGGGGTCACGTTCTTCCTGGGCCGGGTGTCCGGCTTTTCCGAGGGGGCGCCGTTCGCGGCGCGGCTGCGCTACACCAGGACGTGGGTCCACGACGACCCGCACGGCTGGCGGGTCCTGGCCGCACACATCAGCCCGGTCTGACTCAGCTGCCGTCCTCGTCGTCCTCGTCGAGCAGGCCCTGCTCGTCGAGGAACGCGAACCACCGGTCGTCGGCGGGGGTCAGGTCGGCGTAGCCCGGCCCGAGCAGGTAGTAGTCCACGAAGGATTCCACGTCGGGGGCAAGCTCCTCGAACGCGTCGGACATGAACCACTCGGTGCCGGTGGGTGGGAAGTACCAGATCGCTCCCGTGCCACGATCCATGAAGATCGGCTCGTCGCTGCGGACGCCGACCACCAGCCAGCCTGCCCGGTCCTGTGGAATGGACGAGAAGTCCGGAGCGTAGTCCAGGTGGTACTGCATCCCCGCGAGGGTCGACGAGGACGCCAGCTCGACCCGGCCCGCCCGCAGCCCGTCGGCCACCAGCAGGAGGTCCCGCAGGTCGGCCGGGAGCCCCACCGGCACGGCGTCGATGGCCGCCCCCTCGCCGAAGTCAGCGTAGGCCAGGCTGTCCGGCACGTCGGCCAGCTCAGCCCGCAACTCCTCGATGAGCTGCCGCAGCTCGAGGTTCAACGCACCACCTCTGTTTCGGATGAGGTCCCGTCCGGCATTGCCCCCGGCTGCCCGGAGACCTGCGAGCCGATGCGCGGTTTGGTTCTACCACGCACCGGCTCGCCAGAGCGTCACCTCGCCGAATCGACCAGCCGGGCCGTCACCGTCGAGCCCTTTCCTCAGCTCACGACGGCGTCGATCGCGCCGATGCGCAGGGTGCCGTCGTTGAGCGGTGTGCAGCGGATGCCGCCGGTGGTGCGCAGCGCCTTCCACGTCCCCGGGCCGACTGTGACGTCCATCCAGGCGCACGGTCGGGCCGCCCGGTTGACCCGCAGGCTGACCGGGCCGTCGCCGGAGTCCAGCACCAGCACTCTGCCGATCAGCTCGTCCACGGCGATCCCGGTGGTGAGGATGTTGCGCCGTACCTCGGCCAGACCGATGCCGACCGGCAGCGACTCCTGGGCGATGACTGTGACGCTGGCGTCGCGGTGCGCCGGCTGGCCGAAGTATCGGTCGCCGACGATGCCGAGGCCGGCCCGGATCCGGACGGCGTCGACCAGCTCCCCGGGCGGGGCCGGTGCCGGGCCGTCGGCGGGCCGACCCAGGAAGCGGTGCACGGGCGAGGCCAGCAACTCGACGATCTCCGGCATGGCAGGAATTCTACGAACCGGACCGGCACCGCCGGGGCAGGTCGACGGATGAGCCGGTGGGGACGGCGGCGCGAGCGTCGCCGTCCCCACCGTGACCCGGTTCAGGCAGGTGTGCCGGTGACGGTCAGGTTGCGCAGTCGGCCCACGTTGTCGAACGAGCCGAAGCCGACCCGGCCGGAGCCGAACGTGGTGTCCTTCGCGGTCAGCAGCGGGTCCCGCTGCCCGTCGACGTAGACGGCGATCTCACCGGTGGTCGGCAGGTGCACCACCCGGACGTGGTGCCACCTGGCATCGGTGATCGCCGGGTTGGCGCCCCGGGACCGGCCGTTCCACTGGTGGTCGATGCGCTCCCGGTCGGCGTTGTTCACCTTGAAGATGCCGTTGTGCGGATAGATCGTGTTGTCGGTGGAGAGGTGGGCGTAGTAGTACTCGGTGTCCGAACGCCAGCCGAAGACGATGATCACATCCCGGTTGGTGATCTCCACCGGCGTGTCGAGCCTTACCTGGGCGTCGACCCGCACCGACGACCACGCCGGACCGTTGGTCAGCACGGCGTACTCGAAGGGCCGGCGCGGGCCCGGCCGGCTCTCCCCGGCCTCGGCCAGGATGACCTGGTCGTGTGTGAACTGCCACTTCGCGGGCGTGACCGGCGCCCAGTTCGCGGCCCCGGCGGTGCGGCGGAGTGTGACGTCCCCGACGTCACCGCTGGCGAACTCCCGGGTACCGGTCACCTTCCAGACCTTTCCGTTGGCCTTCGCGACGACGTAGAGCTCACCGGCGGCGTCGGTGCCGAAGCGCAGGTCCACCCGGTTGGGGTCACCAGGCGCGCCCGGTGCGGACAGGTCGCGCATCCGGACCGGGGTGCCCGCCGTGTCGAAGAGCGCGAGCTGGTGGATCGTGGCCAGCCCTCGGCCCCGGCGCATCTCGTTGGCCTCGGTGTAGAGCACCCGGCCGTCGACAAGGTCGCCGAAGACGTACGTGCCGCGCAGCGCGGGCAGCGTCCGCCCCCGGTAGACGAAGCCGCCGGCCACCGCGACACCGACGTCGTCGGTGCAGTTCCAGCCAGCCGCGGGGTCGTGGTCGTACGCGGCGACCGGATAGGTGTAGCCGTACCTGTCGTCGTCGGCGGGCAGCGGGAGCAGCCGGTCGCAGGGGTTCGTGGCCGCCTTGTCGAAGACGAACGAACCCTCGCGCTCGCTCCAGCCGAAGTTGTCCCCGGCACGGACCTCGTAGATCGCCTCGACCGCGTGTTCACCGATGTGCCCGAGGTACATCCGGCCGGTCGCCCGGTCCCAGCTGAACCGGTGCGGGTCCCGGAAACCCACTGCGTAGAGCTCGCCGAGCGCGCCGGCCCGGCCGACGAACGGGTTCCCGGCCGGGATGCCGTAGCGCCCGTTCGCGGAGTTGGTGCCCCGCGGGTCGATCCGCAGCAGCTTGCCGTGTGGCAGGGCCAGGTTCTGCGGATCGGTGTTGCGGGCGCCCTGGCCACCGTCGCCGACGGCGAGGTACAGCAGGCCGTAGTCGCGGTCGTGGCGCTTGGCGGTGGGATTGAAGTTGATCTCCTGGATGCCGTGCACCTGGCCGCCGAAGCCGATGCGCAGCACCTCCCGGTGGGTGCCGGCGAAGGTGGCGGCGGCCGGATCGGTCGCCGTCCATTCGGTGATGACACCGTGGAAGAGCGTGTTGGGCTGGGCGTAGTCGGGGGCGACGGTCGTCGTCGACGCCAACTCGGTGTGGATGGTGTAGAACCGGCCGTTCACCCCGAACTCCGGGTGGAACGCGACGTACCCGAAGCCCTGGCCGAGCCCACGACCGGAGAAGAACCGCGGCGCGAACGTCGCGGCCACGTCCAGGTAGACGTGCGGCACGCCGCCCTCGACCAGGTAGAGGCTGCCGTTGAGGTCGGGCACCGCCCGCCGGCCGGAGCCGTCGGGCACCTCCATGATGGTGTTGATCCGCGCGGTACGCATGAGCCGCGCGTCGGTCGGCGCCGGCGTGGGGTACGACTGCGGGAAGCTGGCGTACTCGCTGAGGACCAGCCCCAGTCGGGACTGGACCGGCATCTCGGGGATCGGGTCGTCGACCGCGTCGGCGGCCCGCGCGGGCGTGGCGACCAGTGTGGACAGGATCAGCACGAGGGCGGTGAGGCCGGCCCTCACTGTGGGCCGGCGGACGGCGCCGGCGCGGCGGTGCAGGGTGCGCACGCGTGTCTCCTTCTCGGTGGGACGGTGCCGAGGGTGGTCAGCGGGCAAGGTGGCGGTACTGCCTCCGCACGTCGTTCGCGGAGACCACACTGTCGAGGAACATCAGGCCGTCCATCCGGCAGTCGCACGGGTTGCGTTCCAGGGTGTCCTGGGGGAAGCTGCCGCCGATCTTGATGCCCCGGGGGTCGGACGCGGTGGTCACGTGCGGGCCCGGCCCGGACACCAGCCACGGGTCGTCGGCGCGGGTGTAGAAGCCGTCCACCGGTTCGCCGTTGCGGTAGAGGGCGAGCGCGCCGGTGGCGAAGTCGAAGGTGGCGGCCAGGTGCACCCACTCCCCCACCGGCAGCAGCTCGCGCCAGTCCCGGGTGGCGGCGAAGGTCTGTGAGTTGCCGCCGTCGAGCCGCCGGCCGAGCGCGACGAGACGCAACTGCCCGTCGACGTCGATCAGCTCCAGCAGTGCGCGGACGCCGTGGCCGTCGGAGTCGCCGGTCAGCACTCCGGCCAGCCCGATCGCGTTGTACCTGTCGTCCGGGTCGGCGGTGGTGGAGTTGGGTAGCGGGCTGTCCATGTTCAGCTTGAACCAACCCATGACCGTGGTGCCGGCGGTGGCGCTGAAGGCACGCAGCGTCCGCACCCCGCTGGCCGACCAGGTGCCGGCCTTCCAGTCGTCGTTGCCGGCGACGGCGGGCGCGACCTGCCGGGTCTGTACCGCGTTGCGGCTGCCCCGGTAGGCGCGGTCCGGCACCCGCATGGCGGCGCCGCCGTTGATCAGCTCGATCTCGGTGCCGGAACGCGCCTGGTCGCGTTCGAGGGCGCTGTCGCCGGGCACCGGGTGGTCGAAGTCGTACGCGGCGACCAGGTGCACGCGCAGCGCCGGGTGGACGTCGTGCGAGAGGCCGCGATCCGCCTGCGCCGGTGGCGCGCTGGCGCCGGTCAGTGCGCCGATCGCCAGGAGGGAGACGGCCGCTCGTCGGGCCCTGGACATGGCTGTCACCTCGTTTCGCGGCATGCCGGATGCCGGTCACGTAAGCGCTTACGAAAGCGCTTACGTACCCTAGGCTTCGATCGATGTCGCTCGCAACAGATCGGGTGACATGAATGTTTTCGGAGGGTTGCCGATGCCCAGGGCCAGCCAACGGCCGCGCCTCGTGGACGTCGCCGAACACGCCGCCGTCTCGCTGGCGACCGCCTCCCGAGCCCTCGCCGGCCGTGAGGGGGTCAGCACCGAGGTGGCCGACCGGATCCGGCAGATCGCCAGTGAGCTGGGCTACGTGGCCAACCCGTACGCCCGCACCCTGGCCAGCGGGGCCACCTCCACTGTGGGGTTGATCGTCCACCAGGTCGACGACCCGTACTTCTCCGAGATCGCCGCCGGGGTCATCCAGCTCGCCGCCGAGCAGGGGCTGCTGGTGCAGATCTGCCAGTCCGGCCGCGACCCCGGCTACGAGCTGCAACAACTGCGCCACCTGATCGCCCAGCGGGTCGGCATCGTGCTGATCAGCGGTTCCGGCTACGACGACCCACGGATGGAGAGCGCGGCCCGCGCCGAGCTGGCCGCGTTCCAGGACCACGGCGGACGGGCCGCCGCCATTGGACGGCACGCGCTCGGCGTCGACGCCGTCCTGCCGGACAACGAAGCCGGCGGCCACGCGCTCGCCCAGCACCTGATGGATCTCGGCCACCGGCGGATCGCTGTCGCCGCGGGCAGCGCCGGCCTCACCACGGTCGCCGACCGGCTGGCCGGAGTGTCGTCGGCCCTGCGGGAGCGCGGGCGGTCTCCCGCCGACCTCGCCGTTGTGCACAGCGACTTCACCCGCGGCGGTGGGCGCGCCGCCGCCGAGCAGATCCTCAACGAACATCCCGAGACGACGGCGATCATCGCCCTCAACGACGTGATGGCCATGGGCGTGCTGTCGACGCTGCGCTCCCGCCGCGTGCCGGTGCCCGCACGGATGTCGGTCGTCGGCTTCGACGACGTCTCCGTGGCGGCCGACCTCGCCCCCAGCCTCACCACCATCCGCCTGCCCATGACCGAGATGGGCCGCACGGCACTCACCCTCGCGCTCAAGCCGCGCACGACACGCCCCCGCCGCCGCCCCACCGGGCACCTGCTGGTCGTCCGCGACTCGACAGGGCCCGCACCGAGGACCTGACCGACGCCACCCCCGCTCACACCGCCAACGCCGCGCGGACCTCCCGTGCCGCCGTGACGCCCCCGTCGCCGTGCGAGGTGACCCGCCCGGACTCCAACACGTGGTAGCGGTCCGCCACCCGCAGCGCGAAGCCCAGGTGCTGCTCGACGAGCAGCACACTGAACCCGGACTGCCGGGTCAACTCGACGATCCGCTCCTGGATCTCCGCGACCACCGACGGCTGGATGCCCTCGGTCGGCTCGTCGAGCATCAGCAGCCGCGGCCGGGTGATCAGGGCGCGGGCGATGGCCAACTGCTGGCGCTGACCGCCGGAGAGCAGCCCGGCCCGACGCCGCAGCAGCGCGCGCAACGCCGGAAACAGGTCCAGCACCTCCGCCGTGGCCACCGCACCGTCGCGCCGGCCGTCGGCGACCAGCCGCAGATTCTCCGCGGCGGTCAGGTGCGGAAAGCACTGCTGACCCTGCGGGACGTACGCCATCCCCCGCGCCACCCGCTCGTGCGGCCCGGCGCGGGTGACGTCCTCGCCGTCCAGCTCGACGGTGCCGGCACTCGGGCGCAGCAACCCCGCCGCGACCCGCAGCAGGGTGCTCTTGCCGGCACCGTTGTGCCCGAGCACGGCGGCCACCCCGTCGGGCGGGACCGCCAGATCGACCCCGTGCAGCACCCGAGAGCGCCCGTACCCGGCGTGCACCCCGCGTAGCGTCAGCATCATGCCTCCAGGCCGGTGCGGGCCGACCCGGCGTCGACCGGGTGGCCAAGGTAGACCTCCTGCACGCGCGGATCCGCCTGGACCTGCGCGACGGTGCCCTCGCTGAGCACCCGGCCGGCGTGCAGCACTGTGACGCTGCGCGCGAACCGACGGAGGAAGTCCATGTCGTGCTCGATCACGACGACGGTGCGATCCCGGCTCACCAACTCCAGCAGCGCGCCGGTGGCGTCGCGTTCCTCATGGCTCATCCCGGCGACCGGCTCGTCCAGCAGCAGCAGCCGCGCGTCCTGCACCAGCAGCATGCCGATCTCCAGCCACTGCTTCTGGCCGTGCGCGAGCGTCCCGGCGAGGTCCGCGGCCCGCTCGGCCAGACCGATGGTCTCCAGCGCGGCGGCGATCTCGTCGGGCACACCCCGACGGCGGCGGGCCAGTGTCGCCCAGCTACGCCGGGCGCCCGCCGCGATGTCGAGGTTCTGCAACACCGACAGCTCCTCGAAGACCGTCGAGGTCTGGAAGGTCCGCCCGATACCGAGCCGACTGATCCGGTGCACCGGCCGGCCGAGCAGTTCCTCGTCCCCGAACCGGACCGAGCCGGTGGCCCGGACCAGACCGGTGATCGCGTCGACCAGCGTGGTCTTCCCGGCGCCGTTCGGCCCGATCAGGAACCGGATGTCGCCGGCTGGCACCTCCAACGAGACGCCGTCCACTGCGGTGAAACCGTCGAAGCTGACCCGCACGTCACTGACGGACAACCCGTCCAACCGCTCGCCGCTCATGCCGCGGGCACCTCCGTCCGCTCAACGCGTCGTCGGCCCAGCGACAACCGCCCGCGCCACAACGGCGGCGCGGCGGTGTCGCGGCGGCGGGCCAACGCCCACAGCGACGCCAGGCCGCCGGGAAGGAACGCCACAACGACCACGAAAAGCAACCCCTGAAGGTACGTCCAGGTGCCCGGGAAACGCTCGGAGAGCGCGGTACGCGCCCAGGCCACCGCCACCGCGCCGAGCACCGGCCCCAGCAGTGTCGCCCGGCCGCCCACCGCGACGCCGATGACGAACTCGATCGACGGGACGATGCCGATCAGCGCGGGCGAGATGATGCCCACCGCCGGCACGAACAGCGCCCCGGCCAGCCCGGCCATGCCCGCCGCCACCACGTACGCCACCAGCTTGACCGACGCCGGGTCGTAGCCGAGGAAGCGGACCCGTTCCTCACCGTCGCGAACCGCCACCAGCAACTCGCCGTAGCGGCTGTGGATGAGCTGACGGGTCAGCGCGAGCAACGCCAGCAGCGTCCCGGCGATGATGAAGTACACCATCCGCTGGTTGACCGGGTCGTCCAGGTCGTAGCCGAAGAAACCCTTGATGTCGGTGAGCCCGTTGGTGCCACCCGTGGTGCCCTGCTGGCCGATCAGCAGGATCACCATCGCCGCCGCGAGCGCCTGACTGAGGATGGCGAAGTACGCGCCGCGCACCCGGCGACGGAAGACCAGCGAGCCGAGCCCGAAGGCGACGATCATCGGCAGCAGCACCGTGGCGGGCAACGCGAACCAGGGGCTGGCGAACGGCCGCCACCACAGCGGCAGCTCGTCGAGTTGCCCGTACAGCTGCATGAAGTCGGGCATCCCACCCGGGCCCGCGTCGGCGAGCTTGAGGTGCATGGCCATCGCGTAGCCGCCCAGGCCGAAGAAGACACCCTGGCCGAGGGTGAGCATCCCGCCCCGGCCCCAGGCGATCCCGATGCCGACCGCGACCATGGCGACGCAGAGATACTTGGCGAGCAACGCCAGCCGGAAATCCGACAACACCAGCGGGGCGACGGCGAACAGCAGCGCCGCGCCGAAGGCGAAGCCGGCCAGGGTCCGTAGTCGCGAGCGGCCGGCGGGGCGGCCCGGTGGTACGGCGCCGGCGGGCGCCGGGCGGACGGCGGTGTCGGGTGGCGCGGGGGTGACGGCTGTCATGCGAGGCTCCTGGTCCGCAGGGTGAACAGGCCCTGTGGCCGCCACTGGAGGAACGCGACGATCGCCACGAACACGATCACCTTGGCGACGCTGAGGGTGGTCAGGTACTCCCCGGTGGCCTGGAGCACGCCGAGGGCGAAGGCGACGATCACACTGCCCTTGAGCTGGCCGATCCCGCCGACCACGACGACCAGGAAGGCATCGATGATCAGGTTGGTGCCCATGGTCGGGCCGATCGGGCCGAGCAGGGTGAGGGCCACCCCGGCGAGCCCGGCCAGGCCGGAGCCGAGGAAGAAGGTCGTCCGGTCGACCCGGGAGGTGGCGATGCCGGAAACGGCGGCGAGGTCGCGGTTCTGCACGACGGCGCGGATACGACGCCCGAGCGGGGTGAGTCGCAGCGCCAGGGTGAGCGCCGCGACGGCGGCCAGCGCCAGGGCCAGGATGAACAGCCGGTTGTTGGCGATGGTCAGCCCGCCGGGCAACGCCACGTTGCCGGTGAGCAGCTCGGGGGCGCGGGTCTGCACGTTCGGGCTGCCGAAGATGTCCCGGGCCAGCTGTTGCAAGATCAGTGAGACACCCCAGGTGACCAGCAGGGTGTCCAGTGGCCGGGCGTAGAGCCGGCGGATGAGCAGCACCTCCAGCAGGACACCCATGGTGCCGGCGACCACGAAAGCCACCGGCAGCGCGACCGCCAGCGACAGGCCGGCGCCGGTGATGCTCTGTTGCAGAACGTAGGTGGTGTACGCGCCGGCCATGATGAACTCACCGTGCGCCATGTTGATCACGTTCATCTGGCCGAAGGTCAGCGCGAGGCCGAGCGCGATGAGCAGCAGCACCGCGCCGATGCTGATGCCGGTGAAGAGTTGACCGAAGAGGACTGTCACTGTGGGTACTCCGAACTGCTGGTCGGGTGGCCCGGGCGGAGCGCGCGGCAACGCGTTCCGCCCGGGCCGGCGTCGTCAGCTCAGGCCGCTCGCCCACGGGTAGGTCTTGAGGTACGGGTCCGGCGCGACCGGCTTGCCGGAGTTCCACACCTCGGTGATCAGGCCGTCCGCGCCGATCTTGCCGATCCGGGCGGTCTTGGCGATGTGCTGGGTCTTGCCGTCGACGGTGACCAGGCCCTCCGGCGCGTCGAAGGTGATTCCGTCCGAGGCGGAGCGGACCTTCTCCACGTCGAAGGCGCCGGCCTTCTCGACCATCGCCTTCCACAGGTGCACGCCGACGTACGCGGCCTCCATCGGATCGCTGGTCGGCTTGTCCGCGCCGTACTTCGCCTTGTACGCGGCCACGAACTTCGAGTTCGCCGCGCCTGGGGTGGTCTGGTAGTAGTTCCAGGCCGTCAACTGACCCTCCAGGTACTGGGTGCCGATGCCCTTCACCTCTTCCTCGGCGATCGACACCGACACCACAGGCATCGCGGCGGCGCTCAGGCCCGCGGACTTGTACTCCTTGAAGAAGGCCACGTTGCTGTCACCGTTGAGCGTGTTGAACACCGCGTCCGCGCCGGACGATTTGACCTTGTTGACGATGGTGCCGAACTCGGTGGAGCCCAGCGGCGCGTAATCCTCACCGAGCACCGTCATCCCGTTCGCGGCCGCGTACGCCTTGATGATTTTGTTGGCGGTCCGCGGAAAGACGTAGTCGCTACCGACCAGATAGACCGACTTCGCGCCCTGCGACTTCAGGTAGTCCAGCCCGGGAACGATCTGCTGGTTGGTCGTCGCTCCGGTGTAGAAGATGTAGGGCGACTGCTCAAGTCCCTCGTACTGCACCGGGTAGAACAGCAGCGCCTTGTTCTTCTCGAACACCGGCTTGACCGCCTTGCGGCTGGCCGACGTCCAACAGCCGAAGACGGCGGCCACCCGGTCCTCGGAGATGAGCTTCTCGGCCTTCTCCGCGAAGGTGGGCCAGTCCGAGGCGCCGTCCTCACCAACCGGCTGGATCTTCTTGCCGAGGACACCGCCGGCCGCGTTGATCTCATCGACGGCGAGCATGATGGAGTCGCGGACGGTGACCTCGCTGATCGCCATGGTCCCGGAGAGCGAGTTGAGCAGGCCCACCTTGACGGTGTCGCCGGAGACGTCGGCGGTGACGCCGGTCGCGCCGCCCTCGTCGGTGGTCTTGCTGCCGCACGCGGTCAACGCGGCCGCGGCGACCAGGGTCATGGCACCCGCCAGGATGCGGCGGCCCCGGAATAATGACATCTACTCTCCCTGCGGTGCACTCAAGTGGCGAAAGGACGGTCGGTGCGGTCCGATGGAGCTGACGTGGGCGATGCCAAGGTCGACGGGTGGACGCCGCGCAGGGCACCGGATCGGATATGGGCACCGAAAGCGTCGACCGGCATGATTGCGCGGGTGTTTCCCAGTCCTTAATTGACTGTTTCCGACGGGACCGTCGAGGCGCGCACGAAAAGCGGCCGACACCGTTGGGGAGGAAACGGTGTCGGCCGTTCGGAAAACGCATGATAAGTGCCACCACAATGGTCGACGGACGAATCCGCCGACGGTGGGCACGCAATGGTGAGATCTGACCCGTGGCCAGATACTTCACGCAGGAAGCATCTTAGGACGGCGTCGGGTGGCGCTGTCAAGGGTCGGGTGTGCCGACTACCGTGCCCGGTTCAGAGCTGGGCGAGCACCGTGAAGTCGAGCCCGTCGGCCTCGGCCAGGTAGATGCGCTGCCGGACGTGCCGCTGACGCAGCCGCAACCGCCCACGCGGCCCGTGGTAGGCGACCGTTTCGGCGGCCGTCTCGATGGCCCGTACGTCGAGGGTGCGGGCCTGGCCGATCAGCGCGGCGAGCAGCATGACGCCCTCGTAGCAGGACTCCCCCAGGCTGCCCAGCGGCGGCGCCTCCACCCCGAAACGCCGCGCGAACTCGCCGTGGAAGTCGAGATTCTCCTGTGTGACCAGCCCGGCGAAGAAGCCCGCGGTGCTGTACAGCCTCCGGGTCGCGCCGGCGCCGCTGGCCAACAGCATGTTCTCGTCCATCAGGGTGCTCAGCCGCAGGCAGCGCTGATCCAGGCCGGATCGGGCGAACGCGCGGTTGAAGCGGACCGCGTCGGCACCGACCAGCAGCATCAGCACCGCGTCCGCGTCACTGTGCTCGATGCGGCGCAACACCTCGGTGAAGTCGTGCGCGTCCAACGGCAGGAAGTGCCGCCCCACCACCTGCCCGCCGCCGCGCAGCGCGTACCGCTGGGCCGCCCGCGACGTACGACGCGGCCACACGTAGTCGTTGCCGACCACGAACCAGCGGCGCACACCCTGCTCCCCGGCGAGTAGCCGCATCGCGGGCCACAGTTGGGCATCCGGCGTCTCGCTGGTCAGGAAGACCCCTTCGGTACGTTCGCCGCCCTCGTAGAGTGCGGTGTAGACGTACGGCACCCGGTGCGCGACGCGGGGCGCCAACGCCTGGCGCACCGAGGAGATGTGCCACCCCGTCACCCCCTGCACGGCTCCCACCGACACCAACGCCTCGACCTCGGCGGCCACCTCGGCCGGCGGCGCGCCACCGTCGACCGGCACCAGCCGGACCTCCCGGCCCAGCACGCCACCGCACCGATTGATCTCTTCGACCGCGAGCTGCGCGCAGAGCTCACAGGTGGGGCCGAACATGCCGGCCGGCCCGCGCATCGGATAGACCAGCGCGATGCTGACCACGGCACGGTCGACGGTCAGCCACGGCGGTGCCGGCGCGGACATGAGCACATGATTGCCCGGCCCACCACGGAAGACCAGCGCTCACCACTGACCGGGACGACTCGCTACCATGACAGGGCCACCGGACCAGGGAGTTTCATGTCTAACGTGCCCGGGGCGCCAGCCGACCTGCTGCGCTCGCTCACCCGCGCCGAACGGCTGCTCTCCCGCCGGCTGGGCGCCGTTCTGGCCGACGACGCGATCAGCATCGAGGCATGGCGAGTGCTCTGCCTGCTCGCCGACGGCCAGGGTCACCCGATGAGCGAGGTGTCCGCCGAGGCGTCGCTGCCGCCGGGCACCCTCACCAAGCTGGTCGACCAACTCGTCGACCGCAACCTCGTCTTCCGCCGGATCGATCCGATCGACCGCCGCCGGATTCGGGCGTACCTGACCGTTCGGGGCCGCCGTGAGCACGCCCGCCTGGACGAGCGGGTCCGAGCCAGCATCGCCGAACTGGGCATCACGGAGATGGGCGTCGCGGAGATGGGCATCACGGAGATGGGCGTCGCGGAGACCAGCGGGCCGGGCACGCCCCCGGCCGCCAACCTCGTACGCCAGCTCGACGACCTGATCGACCGCCTCGACCCGGCCCGGCAACGAGTGCACGCCGACGCGGCCGGCCCACACCGCTGACCCCTTCCCCGCTCCCCTTCCCCTTTCCGCTCCGCGCTCCCGTTTCCCGCTCCCCGCTCCCCGCTCCCCGCTCCCCGCTGCGGGCTGCGGGCTGCGGGCGTTCGGCTCCGGGCGTTCGGCTCCGGGCGTTCGGCTCCGGGCGTTCGGCTCCGGGCGTTCGGCTCCGGGCGTTCGGCTCCGGGCGTTCGGCTCCGGGCGTTCGG
>NZ_JBEZGJ010000022.1:0-60081 GCF_040649965.1 Micromonospora sp. NPDC048843 | reverse complement strand
TCGCGCCCCCGGGCGGATTAACACTGGGGGAGGGGCGGGGGCCGGTCGGCACCCGCCCTTCTGCGTGGGGTGGTACTAGAGAACACCCAGGTCGCGAGCCGCCTGGTTGCGGCCGGTCATGGCGACGGTACGGGCGGATCGGGTTGCCTCAGTGCTCGTGGTGGTACGACCGGCCTGAGGCCGGCGCATTCGAGCCCGGGTCAACGCTTCGTGGAGTAGTTGCATCTCGAAGGCTCCACTCGGAACGTTCAACATCGTTTTCTCACTCACTGCCGGTGTGCCACCGGCGTAGTTGGAACGGGTCGGGAACATGTCAGGCTGCCAGCCGGACCGCGCCACGCACCTCGGACAGCCCACTGGCCGCCAGGCGCGCCTCGGCCTCGACCCGAAGCGCGGCGTCACGGGCGACGTCCTCCTTACGCGGACGGCCACGGGGCCGCTTACGCGGGACAACCGCGCCACGCTCGAAGATCTCGCCGCCCCAGACGCCCCACGGCTCCGCTCGCTCAACGGCTCCGGCCAGGCATTCGACACGCAGCGGGCAGTCCCCGCAGAGTGACTTGGCCAGCTCGAGCTCGGTGGGCGAGTCGGAGAACCACAGGTCGGGGTCGAACTTCCGGCAGGGCAGGTTCGCCTCCATCTCGACGCTCATGTCGAGGGGGGCCAACGCCAGACTCATCTCCCGGTCACCTCTCTCTCACTTCGATCTCGTGGATCGCATTCCGACGTACTTACGGCGGGCAAAAAACTGAGGCCGCGGATCCCGGTAAGCGGGTTCCGCGGCCTCGAGGTGAGCCGGAGTCTGATGGTCAGACCGGTTTACCTCGAGGTGGAACGCCGCGGACATCCATGCGCTTCTTGGCGACCCGGATGCCATTGCCCGTGAAGCCACTGGTCCCCTCGACTCCAGCAGGCGCGACGGTCAGGATCAGCTCGGCCTGAACCTGGTGCACCTGTGGAACCGACGGTCGTGAAGCCACGAGGGCCACTCGGACAGCCGACAGCGGAGCGCAGACAGACGGCATCGCCGCCAGACGCTCATAGGTGAAGATCTTCACGGGACCCACCTCCCTCACGTTCCTCGAATCGACTGGACCGACCTCGTGAGCAGCCGGAATGGCGCCGCTCGCGTGGTGTGTTCTGAGGCTATTCCTCGCGCCGGGGCGAGGGCAAACGAATTTACGACGAGATTTCGAAAGTTTTCTCCGGGCAGACATCGTCCACCCCGGCACCGGCCACGAGGGCCAGCACCGACTCCCCGTAGAGACCCAGTTTGCGAGGGCCGATACCGGCGATGGCGATCAACTCTTCAGACCGGCCCGGTCGCCGCTCGGCCAACGCGACGAGCGTCGCGTCGGTGAAGACCACGTACGCCGGAACCTTCTGCGCACCGGCTACCCGCTGCCGCCACTCGCGCAGCCGTTCGTGCAGCTCATCGTCTATGTCGGACGGGCAGGTGGGGCAGCGGCCGAGCTTGCGGTCCGGGCCGGCGAGCAGGGTGGCGCCGCAGATCCGGCAGGAGACGATCTGGGTGCGCCGTCGCTCGGGACGGCGGGCCGGATCGGCGCCGCCGGTCGCCCGTTCCGTGCCGCCGGAGCGGTCCAGTTGGGGCAGGAACCGCGACGGCCGCCGGGCCCGTCCGCCCGGCGAGCGCGCGGCGGCGTACGACAGCCAGAGCCACTCCCGGGCGCGGGTGATCCCGACGTAGAGCAGCCGGCGCTCCTCCTCGACCTGTTCGACGGTCTTGGCGTAGATGGTGGGCAGGGTGCCCTCGGCGAGGCCGACCAGGAAGACCGCGTCCCACTCCAGCCCCTTGGCCGAGTGCAGGGACGCCAGCGTCACGCCGTCCACCGTCGGCACGTGCTGCTGGGCGGCCCGGCGCGCCAACTCCTCGGTGAAGTCGGTGAGGGTGACCGGGCGCTCCACCGAGGCGGCCTCGCCGATCGGCACCACCTCGGGGGTTGCCGCGTACTCCTCGGCGAGCTGTACCAACGCGGACAGCGCCTCCCATCGCTCGCGGGCGGCGCCGCCGGCCGGGGGCGCGTCCGGGGCCCAGCCGACGGCGCTGAGCGCCTCGACGACGGCGGCCGGCAGCGGTGTCTCCCCCGGGATCGAGCGGGTGGCCGCACGCAGCGCGACCATCGCCTGGCGCACCTCGGTCCGTTCGAAGAACCGCTCCGCGCCCTGCACGACGTACGGCACCGCGGCCTCGGTGAGCGCCTTCTCGTACGCCTCGGACTGCGCGTTGACGCGGAACAGCACGGCGATCTCCTTCGCCGGCGTGCCCGCGTCGATCAGCGAACGGCAGCGCGCGGCCACCGCGTTCGCCTCGGCCGGCTCATCCGTGAAGATCCGCAGGTCCGGCTCGGGGCCGGGTGGGCGTTGCCCGCTCAACTCCAGCCGCAGGCGCGCCTCGGTGCCGCGGGCCTGGGAGATCACCGCGTTGGCCAGCCCGACCACCTGCGGTGTGGAGCGGTAGTCGCGGACCAGCCGGACCACTGTGGCGTTGCGGTGCCGGCGGGGGAAGTCGACAAGGTACGCCGAGGTCGCCCCGGTGAACGAGTAGATCGTCTGGCTGGCGTCGCCGACCACTGTCAGGTCGTTGCGGCCGGCCAGCCAGGCGTCCAGCAACCGCTGCTGGAGTGGGTTGACGTCCTGGTACTCGTCGACCACGAAGTGCCGGTACTGGGTGCGGATCTGCTCGCCGACGTCCGGGTGCTCCTCGATGCCCCACACCGCTGCCCGCAGCATGTCCTCGAAGTCGATCACGCCGTTCGAGCGCTTGAGCTGCTCGTACGCGGTGAACACGTCGGCTACCTTCGTCGGCTCGTGCGGTGTGTCGCGCAGTGCCCGGGCCGCCGCCACCACGTAGTCCGTCGGCTCGACCAGCGACGACTTCGCCCACTCGATCTCGCCGGCCAGGTCGCGGGCGGCGGCCCGGTCGGTACGCAGGCCGACCCGGGCGGCGGCGAGGGTGACCAGTCGTACCTTGCTGTCCAGCAGCTCGGGCATGGCGCGGCCGGCCAGCAGCCGGGGCGCGAAGTACCGCACCTGGCGCAGCGCTGCGGCGTGAAATGTCCGCGCCTGGACACCGCTCGCCCCGAGCAGAGTGAGGCGGTGTCGCATCTCGGCGGCGGCGCGGGCGGTGAAGGTGACAGCGAGCACGTGCCGGGGGGAGATCTCCCCGGAGAGCGCCCGGTGGGCGATTCGGGAGGTGATCGCCCGGGTCTTGCCGGTGCCGGCGCCGGCAAGGATGCAGACCGGGCCGGCAGGTGCGGTCACGGCGGAGCGCTGCTCCGGGTCCAGCCCGGCGAGCACCTGTTCCGACCCTGAGTGAACCACCACAACCAGGAATCATCTCAGCTCCTCCCAGCGTTGCAGCGAACAGCCTCGGCTTGATCCGCAAGCCGCGGCCGGAGGAGTTGGAGGATCCGAGGATGCTGACGATGTATTCCACCCCCTGGTGCGGCTACTGCCACCGGCTGAAGTCGCAGCTCGACCGGGAGGGCATCGGGTACGAGGTGGTCGACATCGAGCAGGACCCGAAGGCCGCGGAGTTCGTGATGAGCGTCAACGGCGGCAACCAGACGGTGCCGACGCTGCGCTTCGCGGACGGCAGTGCCCTGACGAATCCCTCGATCACCCAGGTGAAGCAGCACCTGGAGACGCTCAACGCCTGATCTTCCGGTTCATTCTCGGTGTGCGGCCGCCCCACCCGGGGCGGCCGCTCGTCGTGTTCGGGAACGAATGGCCACGGTCGGTGGGTGTCGGAAGCCCGGGTCGGTCGGCGTCCTCGGCCGGACGGCGAGGTGCCGGGAGCGTCGGGCGGCGGGTGGGCGTCGGCGGGCGGGCCCCGGCCGGCGCGCTCAGGTGCCGGCCCCGCCACAGGTAGCTGCCGGCGGCCAGGGTGGCCACCCCGACCAGCGCAAACAGCAGCCGGTAGTCCAGAAACCCGACCAGCAGGGCACCCGCCCCGATGGAGACCGCCTGCGGCCCGCTGACCACCGCCTGGGTGGCTGCGGCGACCCGGCCGACCAGCGAAGGCGGCGTGCGGCGCTGGATCAGCGTGTGCAGACCCACCATCGTCAGTGGGAGCGAGACCCCGGCCAGCAGCACCGCCGCGACGCCGAGCCGCAGATCGGGGAACGCGAGCGCGAGCGCGGCCGGAGAGAAGAAGGCGACCCCGGCGGCCAGCGTACCGACCTCTCCGAGCCGGCGGACCAGCGTCGGTGAGCAGAGTCCACCGAGCAACCCACCGACGCCCTGCACTGTGACCAGCACCCCCACGAACGTGGCATCCCGGTTCAACCCCTGGTCGACGTAGGCGAAGATGAGCGACTCGCTGAAGCCCATCACCAGTGACCCGAGCCCGTAGCCGAGCAGGGCCCGTCGCAGGGCCGGTTCGCCGGCCAGGTGCCGCAGACCGGCGCCCAGTTCGGCCGGCCACCGCAGCCGTACGGCGGGTGGCAGCTGTTGCGGAGTGGGCAGCGCGGTGACCACCGCCGCCGCGGTCAGAAATCCGACCATGCCGATGCCGGCCAGCGCCCACCCCCCGAGCGCCGCGTAGAGCGCCGCGCCCACCAGCGGGCCGACCAGGCGGATCCCCTGACGTACGGTCTGCAGCACGCCGTTCGCGTCGGCCAGCAGCTCGACCGGCACCATCTCGCGGATGAGCCCACTGAGCGCCGCGCCGAGCGTGATGGACGAGAGTCCATACAGGGCGGCCACCAGATAGACGACCCAGACGTCGCCCGCGTCGCGGACGGTGAACAACGGGGCGAGCAGGGCCGCGGTCAGCACGTTCGCGGCCACGAAGAACGGTCGGCGCGGGTAGCGGTCGACGACCCAGCCGACCAGCGGCGCCAGCGTCATCGGCGCGATGACAGCGAAGATCGTGGCACCGGCCAACCCGTTCGAGCCAGTCAGATCCTTGACCCAGATGGCGAGTGCGAGCAGCAGGATCGACTCGGCGGTCATGCTGGCCAGCAGGCCGCCGAAGAGCAGGCGGAAGTCGGGTCGGCGCAGGATCGTGCGCATGGGTCCCTCCGGCGGGATGGCGTGCCCGGGTGGGCGAGGTCGACGGGGCGCCACCGCGGGTCCGTCGTCATCCGGCATTCCCGTGGTGCGATTTTCGCAAGACACGCCCTCGCCGGAACCTCCGACACCGGTCGCGCCGTCCATACTGACCGTGGGGGGCGAATTTCATACAGTTACCGTCGCGTCTGCGGCGGTCGACGGGAAAGAGGACACTGTGCCTCCTGCCGCACCCAGCCCGATCCTGCGTCGTCGCCGGTTGGGCGTCGAGCTGCGCCGCCTACGTG
This sequence comes from Micromonospora sp. NPDC048843, assembly GCF_040649965.1. Classification (NCBI taxonomy): domain Bacteria; kingdom Bacillati; phylum Actinomycetota; class Actinomycetes; order Micromonosporales; family Micromonosporaceae; genus Micromonospora; species Micromonospora sp. NPDC048843. Next base: position 54,760 of record NZ_JBEZGJ010000022.1, on the reverse strand, counting down.
AGGCCGCGGGCCTCACCGGCGATCAGGTCATCGAGCGTATCGGTTGGGCCTCCGCGTCCAAACTGTCCCGCTTGGAGAACGGCCGCAGCCGACCGGACCCGCAGGACGTCGGCGACCTGCTCGACCTCTACGGCGCCGACCAGGCGCTGCACGACGAGTTGCTGGGCATCACCAACGAGGCCGGCGACATGCGCGGCTGGTTGAAGAACTTCCCCGTGATGACGCAGCAACAGCGCGGCTGGGCCGAGTTGGAGGCGGGCTGCGCGGAGATCTCCGAGTACAACCCGGTCCTGGTGCCGGGCCTGTTGCAGACCCCCGGGTACGCCCAACTCCGCATCATGTCGGCCCGTCAGGTTAACGCGGGCGCGGGCGAGCCGGAGCCTGGCGACGAGCCGGAGACCGAGGTGCAGGCGCGGCTGGCCCGCCAGTCGCTGCTGACCCGCGAGCCGCACGCTCCCCGCTACACAGCAGTGTTGGAGGAGGCGGCTCTCGGCCGCCGGGCCGGGCCACCGGAGGTGCTGCACGAGCAGCTGCTCCAGCTCTGCGAGTTGGCGCTGCTACCCAACGTGGCCCTGCACGTGCTCCCCCGGGATACCCAGATCGGCAATTGGTACCTTCCGCCGACCGCCTTCTCGGTCTATCGGTTCGCCGATCCCCTCGATCCGGAGACATTGGCCATCGAAGGTGGCTTCACCGACGTCATGTCGACCGAGTCAATCACCCTAAATAGCTATAAAGTGGTGTTCGAGTGGCTATGCACGGCGGCACTTAACGCCTCGGACACCCTCTCCTGGCTGATCGAGGCGACGGGACGGCTGACCGAGGCGACGCCCCCATCCACAGTGGCGTTCGGGCCGGCAACGGCGCCGACCCAACGCCGCCGGGATTCGGGGCGACTGACGGACCGGTGATCCACGGGGGACCCTCCGTCGGTACGTGCGGCACCACTCGTCCCATCGGATCGCTGCACATCAGGAGCAGAGCCATGAACGAAATCCGCAACACGCCGTCCGTCTCCGCCCACTCGTTGGCGGACGCCCCGTGGCGTACCAGCACACGCAGCCAGACCTCCAACTGCGTGGAGGTCGCCCCACTGGCCACCGGCCCGTCGGCGGTCGCCCTGCGCGACAGCAAGGACCGGGGCGGCCCGGTCCTGCTGTTCAACCGCGCGGGATGGCTCGGTTTCATCACCGGGGCGAAGAAGGGCCAGTTCGATCTGAACTGATCCGGTGACTGGTACGGGGCCGTCGGCGCACTGCCGGCGGCCCCGTCGCTTTGCGACCCGGCGACCCCGCTGAGCAGCCATCCGCCGATCGGACGAGGCTCGAAACCGATAGGCGCGTTTCAGTTGCTGGGACGAACACGGGGCGTAACATGGCCCTCGAGTACGTGGAACTTCCACACTGGCTCATCCGTCGCGGTTCATCCGGAGACCCTCATGCGGTTCCTGATCGTTCGCACCGACATCCGCGCCGTCGCTGACGGGGACATCGCCGCCGCCTGGGCGGACGGCCACCGACTTCGCGACGAGACGACCACGCCCGAGCCGCGCCGGCAGATCGTGCACGCCGAGGACCGGGACGCCGCGCTGCTGCTGGCCCGGGCCCTGGCCACCGTCGGCGCGGTCCGCGCCGGCAAGCAACGGGTCAAGGTCCTCCCGCTGATCGAGTCGCGGCCCGCCTTCCGACACAGACCGGGCCGCACCGGCACCTGATTTCACAGGTCGTCCGTCGTGGTCGGACCGGCTCCCCCGCCGCGTAACTCGCACCCGCCGACCACGACGGCCCGTGTTCCCGGCCCGTGACCGCCGCGGCAACGGCGGCCACGGGTCGGGACCGTGCTCAGCGGTCGGCGTCCACCCAGCCGTCCAGCCAGCGGTGGATGAGGAACAGCGCTATCGACGACGGAGGCGGCAGGATCAGCCGGGCCCCGTCGCCCACGTCCACCGTCTGCCCGGCCAACGCCGCCCCGATCTCCCGGCGGGAGAACCACCTGGCGTACGCGATCTCGGACGGGTCGACCCGCACCGGCTCGGTCGGGTTCGCCGTGGCCAGGAAGCCCAGCATCAGCGAGCCGGGGAACGGCCAGGCCTGGCTGCCCACGTACCCGATGCGCTCGACCCCGATGCCCACCTCCTCGCGGACCTCGCGCAGCACGGCCGCCTCCGCCGACTCCCCTGGCTCCACGTAGCCGGCCAGGCAGGAGTAGCGGCGACCACCCGGGGTGCCCTGCCAGCCGGCATTGTTGCCGAGTAGGCAGCGGCCGTCCGGGCCGTCCACGCCGTCATGGACGAGCACGATCATCGCCGGGTCGGTACGCGGCCAGATCCGCCCACCGTTGCGGTCCACCCGGGACCAACCCGCCTCGTCCATAGCGGTCGGCGCGCCGGTGCTCGTCGAGTAACCGTGCCGGGTGTGCCAGTTGACCAGCGCCAACGCGGTGGTGAAGATGCCGGCCTCGCGGTCGGCGAGCAGGTGACCCACCTCCCGGAGGTGGACCGCCCGGGTCCCCGGGATCGCCGGCAGAGGCGCGTCGACAGCGAAGACCGGCACCCCGTCCGGCTCGACACCCAGGAACATCGCCATCGACTCCGACCCGGCGGGCACGTCAGCCGACCCGAACAGCACCAATGTCGGAGGCGACGTCTCGGTGCGGGCCAGCGTCCGACCCTCGTCGGTCGAGTCGAGCAGCAGCACCCGGGCGCGCAACCACGCCTCGGTCAACCACTGCGAGTCACCCCGCCGGTGCGCGGCCCGATCCAGCGTGGACCGCGCCAGAGGCGGCGCCGCCTCCCCGCTCACGCCGCCGCTCCGCTACTGAGCCCCATGGTTCGCCCACCCCGCTCGCTCACGCCAGCGCTCCGCCCACTCACGCCTTCTGCTCGGTGTGAACAGTGGTCAGCGTGGCCAGCCCCGGAGTGATCCGCTCCGCGTCGCCGAGCACCACTATCGCCGCCCGAGCCGGGGCCAGATAGCGGGCCGCCGCCTGCGCGACGTCGTCGATGCTCGCCTTCGCCAACCTCGCCGCGTACTCGGCGAGAAAGTCCAGGCGCAGACCGTTGCCGGCGTACGCGCTGGTCAACGCCGCCAACCCGGCCTGGGTGGACATGCCGAGCTGGAGGGTGCCCAGGGCGTACTGCCGGGCCTGCTCCAACTCCTCTGGCTTCGGCGGCAGCGACGCCAACCGACCCAGCTCGTACGTCGTCTCCAGCAGCGCCGGGCCGGTGACCTCGGTGGCCACGTCGGCGCCGGCGACCAGCACCGACCCGGCGACGGAGTGCTCGATCACCGAGTGCGGGCCGTACGTGTAGCCCTTGTCCTCGCGGATGTTCTCCACCCACCGGGAGGAGAAGTAGCCGCCGAAGATCAGGTTGGCCAGTTGCAGCGGGGCGTGGTCCGGGTCGGTGCGCGACACCGCCGGCAGCGCGATCCGCAGCGAGGACTGCACCGAGCCCGGCCGGTCGACCAGCAGCAGCGGCCCCGGCTCCAACGGCGGGGTCGCCGGCAACTCGGCCACCCGCCCGGCACCCGACCAGCCGCCGAGCGCCCGCTCGGCCGCGTCCAGTGCCTTCTCCGGCTGTACGTCACCGACCAGCACCAACTGCGCGCCGGTCGGGTGGACCCGCTCCGAGTGCAGGGTGCGCAGCGCCGCCGGTCGGACGGCACGGATCTGGCCGGGCTCCGGCGTCTGCGTCGCGTACGGGTGCCGGCCGTAGATCCGCTTGAGCAGCGCCTCCCGGGCCAGGTGCGAAGGCTGGCTCTGCGCCACCTGGATCCGGTCGACCAGTCGGTCCCGTTCGGTGGCCACCTCGTCACCGGGGTAGCTGGCGCCGGTCAGCACCTCGGCCAGCAGCTCCAGCATCCGGTCCAGACCGGTGACCAGGCCGGCGCCGGAGAGCATCAGCCGGTCCGGGTCGACGCCCGCGGACAGCCCGCCGCCCACCTTCTGCAACTCGGCGGCGATCTGCACGCTGGTCATCGACTCGGTGCCGGAGAGCATCGTCTGCGAGAGCATCGCGCCGCGGGCCAGGTGGACCCGGCCGAACGGCACCCAGAGCCGCAGTTCGACGAGGGGTACGGCGGGCCGGCGTACGGCGATCACTGTGAGCCCGTTGCGCAGCGTGCGCTCGGCCTGCTTGGGCACCTTGAGCTTGCGGGTCGGCCCGAGCGGCGGCAGCGTACGCGGGCCGGCAGGAGAAGTAGCGATACTCACTGTGTCACCTTCGTTCGCGACTGTGGGGCTCGCAAAACCGGCTCGCTCCTCGCGCTCACCGAACGCCTCCGGCGATGACCTCGATGGCAGCCCGGCGCTCCGGGCGCACTGTGGCCGCGGCGGCCCGGACCTGCTCCTCGGTGACCTCGCCGACCAGCCGGGGCAGTTCGTTGAGCAGACCCGGTTCACCGCGTTGCTGCTCCAGCACTGCCATCCGCAGCGCCCGACCGAGCACCGCGTCGGTGTCCCGCAGCAGGTGGGTCGCCATCCGGGCCTGGGTGCGGGCCAGTTCACCGTCGGTCAGCCCGTCGGTGGCCAGCCGGTCCAGTTCCTCGTCGATGGTGCGCAGCACCTTGTCCACATCACCACCGGGCGGCAGGTGCGCCTGCAACAGCAGCGCTGTGGGGTCGCGGACGTCGAACGGGTCGCCCATGAAACCGAGGTATCCGCCGAGGCTGGTCACCGTACGGTCCCGCTGCACCAGTCGCTCGACCAGCCGCGACGCGTCGCCGTCGGTGAGCACCTCGGCCAGCACCACGTACGGCAGGTAGCCGGCGAAGTCGGTGACCGGGTCGGGCACGCGCCAGGCGCCGGCCACCGCCGGCAGCGGCGCCAGGGCATCGGTGTACGAGGTGCGCCGCTCGGCGCTCAGGTCGGGCTCGGTGAAGTCGGGCCGTTGCGGTGCCGGTCGGGCCGGCACGTCGCCGAAGTGCCGGGTGACCAGCTCGGTCGCCTCGGCCACGTCGATGTCGCCGCTGACGGCCAGCACGGCGTTGCCGCTGGCGTAGTAGCGGCGGAAGAAGTCCGCGGCGTCGGCGACGGTCGCCGACTCCAGGTCGTCGAAGGAGCCGTAGCCGTCGTGGGCGTTCGGGAAGGTGTCGAACATGACCGGCGGCAGAGTGAGCCAGGGGAAGCCGCCGTACGGACGGTTGAGGACGTTGACCCGGATCTCCTCCTTGACCACGTCGACCTGGTTGCGCAGGTTCTCCTCGGTCAGCCGGGGCCCACGCATCCGGTCCGCCTCCAGGAACAGCGCGCGCTCCAGCGCGTTGCTCGGCAGCGTCTCGAAGTAGTCGGTGTAGTCCAGGTGGGTGGAACCGTTGAAGGTGCCACCCGCGCCCTGCACGTGCCGGAAGTGGGCCAGCTTCTCCAGGTTCTCCGAGCCCTGGAACATCAGGTGCTCGAAGAGGTGGGCGAAGCCGGTACGCCCCTCCGGTTCCGAGCGGATGCCGACGTCGTAGACCACCGCCACCCCGATCACCGGGGCACTGCGATCGGGGGTGAGCACCACCCGCAGGCCGTTGTCGAGGGTGAACCGCTCGACCGGATACTTCGTCGCTGGAATTCTGGATCTCCGCGCCGCCACGGAGTCGACCCTAGCGCGTCGACACCTCCGCCACCCGCGACCTTCCCGGAGCCGCCGCGACCGGGGCTGTCACCAGGGGCAGCACCTCGGCGCCGACCCGCTCGGCCTCCTCGCGGTGCGGCCAGCCGGAGAGGATGAACTCGTCGACGCCGAGCGCGGCGTACTCGTCGATTCGAGCCGCGACCTCGGCGTAGCTGCCGACCAGCGCGGTGCCGGCGCCCTCGCGGACCAGGCCGACGCCGGCCCAGAGGTTCGGTGCGACGGTGAGCCCGTCGGTGCGGCCGGCGTTCAGCGCGGCCATCCGGGCCTGACCCACCGAGTCCATCCGGCGGAACCGGGCCTGGGCGGCGGTGATCCGCTCCGGGCTCATCCCGGCCAGCAGCCGGTCCGCCTCGGCCCACGCCTGCGCGCTGGTCGGACGGGCGATGACGTGCAGCCGGAGGCCAGTGCGCACTGTGCGGCAGTGCTCGGCGGCGAGCGCCCGGACCCGGGCGACCCGGGCCGCTATCGACGTCGGTGGTTCACCCCACATCAGGTACACGTCGGCCTGGCGGGCGGCCACCGTCTCGGCAGCCGGGGACGCGCCGCCGAAGTAGACCGGCGGCGGCGCGGCCAGCGGGGTGGCCAGGCCGCCGCCGTCGACCCGGTAGTGCTTCCCGGCGTAGTCGAACGGCCCGCCGGCCCAGGCACGGCGAAGCACCTCGACGAACTCGCCGGTGCGCGCGTAGCGGTCGTCGTGCCCGAGGAAGTCGCCGTACGCCCGCTGCTCGGCCGGGTCGCCCCCGGTCACGATGTTGAGCGAGAGCCGGCCACCCGAGACGGCCTGGAACGCCTCGGCCTGCTGGGCGATCAGGGTGGGCAGCGCGAAACCGGCCCGGACCGCGACCAGCATGCCGAGCCGCTCGGTGTGCTGGGCGACCGCCGCGCAGACGATCCACGGGTCGGGGCAGCCGGCGCCCACCGGGGTGAGAACGGCGGTGAACCCGTTGGTCTCGGCGGCCCGGCCAACCTCGGCCAGGTAGGCCACCGTCGCGGCCCGGTCGTGCCTCGCCGCGCCCGCGGTGACTGTGGCGGCACCGACCTGGTCGCCGTCGCCGGAGGTGGGCAGGAACCAGTGGAAGGTCATCGCGAAGTCGCCTCTCTGCCGGTGACCGAATGCCGATTACCCTAGCAAGCTGGTAGGAAATACCGACATAACTGAGACGCGCCATCCCGTCATGTGGATGGGTCTTGACGCTGACCGCAGCCTGGCCCACTCTTCCTACCAACTAAGTAGGAATACTGCGGATTGGATGGACGATGAGACGGCTCCCCCTGCGTCGGTTGGTCACCCTGGCCACCCTCACCGTGGTCGGCGCGGCGACCCTGGGCAGCACCGCCGCGTGCGGCGACGACAGCGAGGGCGCGGGCGGCAGCTCCGGCCCGGTGACGCTGCGCCTCGGCTACTTCCCCAACATCACCCACGCGCCGGCGGTCGTCGGCGTGGAGAAGGGCATCTTCGCGGAGAAGCTCGGCACCAACGTCAAGCTGGACCCGAAGACCTTCAACGCCGGCCCGGCCGCCATCGAGGCGGTCTTCTCCGGCGCGCTGGACGCCACCTACATCGGTCCGAACCCGACAGTGAACGCCTTCTCCAAGTCCAAGGGTGAGGCAGTCCGGGTCATCTCCGGCGCGGCGTCCGGCGGCGTGGCACTCGTGGTCAAGCCCGGCATCACCGGGGCGCAGGACCTGAAGGGCAAGAAGATCGCCACCCCGCAGCTGGGCAACACCCAGGACGTGGCGATCCGGTACTGGCTCAAGCAGCAGGGCCTCACCACCACCAAGGAGGGTGGAGGCGACGTCAAGATCGTTCCGCAGGAGAATTCCCAGACCATCGAGACGTTCAACAGCGGCGCGATCGACGGCGCCTGGGTGCCCGAGCCGTTCGTCTCCCGCCTGATCAACGCCGGCGGCAAGGTGCTCGTCGACGAGCGTGACCTGTGGCCGGACAAGAAGTTCGTCATCACCAACCTGCTGGTGAGCACCAAGTTCCTCAAGGCGCACCCGGACGTGGTGCAGAGGCTGGTCGACGGTCAGGTGGCCGCCAACGAGTTCGTCAACACCAAGCCGGACGAGGCGCAGCAGGCCATCTCCGACGCGATCGGCAAGATCACCGGTAAGCCACTGGACCTGAAGCTGATCAAGCAGGCGTGGCCGACGTTGGAGTTCACGAACGACCCGATCTCGTCCTCCCTGAAGGCCGGCCTCGACCACGCCGTCGACGTGGACCTGACCGAGCCGGTCGACCTCAAGGGCCTGTACGAGCTCAAGTACCTCAACAACGCGCTCAAGGCGCAGGGCAAGCCCGAGGTCGTCCAGCCATGACGTCGACAACGACGACGCCGCAGAGCGCGACCACAGCGGTCGCGCTCTCCGGCGTGACCAAGGTGTACGGGCGCGGGGCGAACGCCGTCCTGGCCCTGGACGGTGTCTCGCTGAACGTCGCACCGGGCGAGTTCGTCTGCCTGGTCGGCGCGTCCGGCTGCGGCAAGAGCACCCTGCTCAACCTGGTGGCCGGGCTGGACCGGGTCAGTGGTGGACAGATCACCCTGGCCGGCGACGCCAACCCGGGCCTGATGTTCCAGGAGCCTGCGCTCTTTCCGTGGCTGACCGTCGACGCCAACGTGGAAGTGCCCCTCAAGCTGCGTCGGCTCCCCCGGGCCCAACGCCGGGAGCGGGTCGCCGAGCTGCTGCGGACGGTGCACCTTGCCGACTTCGGTCGCAAGCGCCCGCACGAGCTCTCCGGCGGAATGCGGCAGCGGGTCGCGCTCGCCCGCACGTTGGCCCTGGACACTCCGGTGCTGCTGATGGACGAGCCGTTCGGCGCGCTGGACGCGATGACCCGGGACATCCTGCACGACGAGCTGGAACGGATCTGGTCCGAGCGCAAACTCTCGGTGCTCTTCGTGACGCACAACGTCCGCGAGGCGGCCCGGCTGGCCGACCGGATCATCCTGCTCTCCAGCCGACCCGGCCGGATCATCTACTCCACCGAGGTGAACATCCCGCGCCCTCGCCGGATCGACTCCCCCGAGGTCGCCGCCATCGCCGCAGAGGTCACCGAGCGGCTCCGTACGGAGGTGGGCCGCCATGGCCAGTGACACCCTCACCAGTTCGGCACGTACCGACGCCGAGATCACCGGCCTCGACGCGCTGGAGATCGCCGGCCGGGACAAAGAGGTCTCCCGGGGCGCCCGGATCTGGGCGGCCACCTGGCCAAAGCTGGCAGCGCTGGCCATCGCCATCGGGATCTGGCAGGCAGTGGTGTGGACCGGCTGGAAGGACCCGTGGGCCCTGCCTGGCCCGGGGCCGGTCTTCGCCGACCTCGCCGACTACTTCCTGAGTTCGGCGCTCTGGGACGGGCTGGCGACCACGGCACGGCGTGCGGTGATCGGCTTTGCCGCCGCAGTGGCCGTCGGGCTGCTGCTCGGCCTCGGCGTCTCTCGGTCGAAGGTGCTCCGGGCCGCCATCGGGTCCATGATCACGGCGCTGCAGACGATGCCGTCGATTGCCTGGTTCCCCCTGGCGATCCTGCTGTTCGAACTCAGCGAACAGGCGATCTTCTTCGTGGTGGTGCTCGGCGCAGCGCCGTCCATCGCCAACGGTGTCATCCATGGCGTGGACTACGTCCCGCCGCTGCTGCAGCGTGCCGGTCGCAACCTGGGTGCCCGGGGTCTGAACCTGTACCGGTACGTGATCGCGCCAGCCGCCCTGCCCGCGATCGTCGCCGGCCTCAAGCAGGGCTGGGCCTTCGCGTGGCGCAGTCTGATGGCCGGTGAATTGCTCGTGGTCATCGCCGCGCGAACGTCGATCGGCGCTCAGCTCACCTACGCCAGGGATTTCTCGGACGCGGAACGGCTGATGGCCATCATGATCGTCATCCTGGTCGTCGGGCTTCTCGTAGACACCGCGTTCGGTGCCGCGGACAAGGCGATCCGGCGCCGCTGGGGCGTACTGGACCAGGCTGGTCAGTAACGTGTTCGTCTCCGCGCGCAGCGACTACGCGCTCCGGGCGATGCTCGCCGTCGCCGCCGCCAGTGGTGGCGGCGACGGCGACCGGGTCGGCGAGTTGGTGAAGGCGGCCAGCCTGGCCGAGGTGCAGGACATTCCGCTCAGTTTCCTCCAGGGCATCCTGCTCGACCTGCGCCGGGCCGGTCTGCTGCACAGCCATCGCGGCGCCGACGGTGGGTACGCGCTGACCCGCCCAGCCGACGAGATCACCGTCGGAGACGTGCTGCGTGCGGTCGGCGGCTCGCTCACCACGGTGCGCGGTCTGCCGGCCGAGCGGGCCGGCTATCACGGAGTGGCCGCCGGGCTCACCGACGTCTGGCTGGCGGTGCACGGGGCGATCGCCACTGTGGTCGACAGCACCACCCTGGCCGACCTGCTCACCCACGCCCCCACCACATCTTGAGCGGCGACGGTGATGTGGCCGGGCCGGTGCCCCGCCGACCCGACCACATCTCGCACCGATCCTGACCGGGCCTGCCCCTCCGCCGGCACCGATAGGACGGTCGCTGCTCAGCCCACGTGTGCGGTCGCCGGGGCGAGGCCCGGGTCGCCAGGGCTGTGCAACTCCACCAGACCGGCGGGAGCGTTACCCGCCGGGGTGGCATGCCAGGGCGCGAAGGCCGCGACCATGGCGAGCAACAACCCGGCGAGCGCGACCGCGACCACCAGGATCAGTTCACGCAGTGCGCCCGAGCCGGCTTCGCCCGCCATGGTCACCCCTCCCCTGCCGGGCCCCCCGCCCGACATCCCCCGTCGGTCAGCCTCGACCACGACCGGCCGGGGCGCAGTCGGCCAGCCGACCCAGCGGAGGCTGATTACCGACTCAGCAGAGCGGGCCACCCGGCGCGGCCGGCTGACCGGTCGGGCCGCACGGACAGCCGACCGGCCCGGAACTCCGCGCAGACAAAACCGACCCGACCCGCCGAAGCGGGACGGGTCGGTCGACGCGCAGAAGGTCAGACGGTACGGGGACGACGCGGCCGACGGGACCGGCCCGACGCGCGGTGCGCCGGACGGGCGCCACCATCGGCGGCCGAGCCAGCGGAGGTACGGGCCCGAGAGACGGGCGCCGGCGGAGCGACGATGGTCACCGGCACACCGGACGGCTCGCGGGCGCCGGTCACCCGGGCCAGCGCTCCGTCACCCGCGCGCACCTGGACCGACTCGGGCCGGATACCGGCGGTGGCCATCAGCCGGGACACGTCCCGGCGCTGCTCCGGCAGGACAAGGGTGACCACGGAACCGGACTCGCCGGCCCGGGCGGTACGGCCGCCCCGGTGCAGGTAGTCCTTCGCCTCGGTCGGCGGGTCCACGTTGACCACCATGTCCAGACCGTCCACGTGGATGCCACGGGCCGCCACGTCGGTGGCGACCAGGGCGGTCACCTGACCGTTGCGGAACTGCTCCAGGATCCGGGTGCGCTGCGGCTGGGACTTGCCGCCGTGCAGCGCTGCCGCGCGTACGCCCTTGGAGAGCAGTTGGCGGGCCAGCCGGTCGGCGCGGTGCTTGGTGCCCATGAACAGGATGGTGCGGCCCTCACGGGCGGCGATCCGGGTCAACGCGTCGGGCTTGTCCGCAGCGTCGACGTGCAGCACGTGGTGGGTCATCGCGGTGACAGTCGCGGTGCCCGGGTCGACCGAGTGGGTGACCGGGTTGCTCAGGAAGCGACGGACCAGCCGGTCCACGCCGCCGTCCAGGGTCGCGGAGAAGAGCATCCGCTGCCCCTGCGGCGCGACCTGCTCCAGCAGCTTGGTGACCTGCGGCAGGAAGCCCATGTCGGCCATCTGGTCGGCCTCGTCGAGCACCGTGATCTCGACCTGGTCGAGCCGGGCGTCGCCACGGTTGATCAGGTCGTGCAGCCGACCGGGGGTGGCGACGACAACCTCGGTGCCGGCGCGCAGGGCGTCCGCCTGCCGCTGCAACGACAGGCCGCCGACCACCGTGGCGCAGCGCAGCCCGACGGCGCGGGCGTACGGGGCCAGCGCGGTGGTGACCTGCTGAGCCAGCTCGCGGGTCGGCACCAGCACCAGGGCCAGCGGGCGGCCCGGGCGCGCCTTACGGCCGGCGGTGCGGGACAGCAGCGGAAGCCCGAAGGCGAGGGTCTTGCCGGAGCCGGTACGACCCCGGCCCAGCACGTCCCGGCCGGCGAGCGAGTCGGGCAGCGTCGCCGACTGGATCGGGAACGGCTCGGTGATGCCCTGCGCGGTCAGCGCGGTGAGCAGCGCCGGCGCCAGACCGGTATGAGCGAAAGAGGGAATAACTGTGGTCATGCGGAAGCCTTCCTCGACGCGGCACGTGTCGAGGGAGGGCGCCGAAGTCGGCGCTGTCACCAGCGGAAAAAGGCCGCCAGGACTCACAAGCACGAACCGAAAGGGAGTACAGGCCGGCCCGCCGCCGGGCCGCCGCCTGCGTAGGCAGGTGGCAGCGGGGCGGGCCGGTCCCGTCACCGTCACACCCGGAGGGCGCGACAGGTAATGCTGACCGATCCGAAGATCAGAGCGGGCGGATGTTCTCCGCCTGCGGGCCCTTCTGGCCCTGGGTCACCTCGAACTCGACCCGCTGGTTCTCGTCCAGGCTCCGGTAGCCGGAGGACTGGATCGCCGAGAAGTGGGCGAAAACGTCGGCGCCGCCGCCGTCGGGGGTGATGAAGCCGAAGCCCTTGTCAGCGTTGAACCACTTCACGGTGCCAATAGCCATGTGTTTCGTCTCCTTGACGGAACGTCGGACACGCACGTGTTGCGTGCCCGAAGAGGAGCGCTCCGCGCGGGGATGCGCGAATCGCCTGTCGCTTCTGGTCGCCCCGCCCGGAGAACTCCGGACACAACAAAGAGCGCCTGGGGCCACAATCCCGCCAGGCGCACACAGAGTCTCTGGTAACCAAAACTGCAACCCGGTCAACCTACCACGGTTTTCCCCGCCATGGTCAATGTTGGGCAGAATCCTCGGGCAACTGGGCGATCATGGCGGTGAGGCCCGTCACATCCAGCAGGTCGGCAGGCCGGACAGTCACCCCATGGCGGACGTAGTGGAACGCCGCGCCCACCCGGTCGACCGGCACGCCGGCCAACTCGGCCCAGGCCAGGCGGTACACCGCCAGCTGCACGGCGGCGACGTCGGCCGCCGGCCCGGAGGGCTGCGCGCCGGTCTTCCAGTCGACCACGTCGAACCGGCCACCCGGCCGGGCGAAGACCGCGTCCATCCGGCCCCGCACCACCACTCCGGCGATCACAGTGGCGAAGGGCACCTCCACCTCCACCGGTGACCGGTCGGCCCACTCGCTGGCCAGGAACCGCTCCTGAAGCTCGACCAGAGCCTCGTCGGGTGCGGCATCGGCGTCGGCCGCGCCGGGCAGCTCGTCCAGGTCCAACAGGCGGTCGGCGCCGAAGCGCTGCTCCAACCAGGCGTGGAAGGCGGTGCCTCGACGGGCGTACGGGTTGGGTTCGGCCGGCACCGGGCGACGCAGCGTACGGGCCAGTGCCGCCGGATCGCGCCGCAGCGCGACCAGCTGAGTGACGCTCAGCGCCCCGGGCAGCGCCACCTCGACCGCACCGGAGAGCCGGGTCAGCTCGGCGCGCTCCGCCAACAGCAGGTCCGCCTCGCGCTGCCAGCGCGCCACCTCCGGATCCACCTCCGGCTCGACCGACTCGGCCTCGATCGACGGCACCGGCCCGGCAAGCACCGGCCCGACCTCCGACCCGACCGGCGACACGGGCCCGACCGGCCCGGCGAGCACCGGCCCGACCGGCCCGGGGAGCACCGCCGCCGGTCCGTCGGCCATCAGGCGACGCACCAGCCCGGCCGCCTCGGCCAACGCCGGCCGGCGACCGCCCAGCGGGTCGGCCGGCCACTCCGCGCGGAGCACCACCTCGGCCGTGGGGTTCGTCGCGTCGGGAGTCGGCTCCGGCGCCCACGCGTCGATCAGGTGCCCCGGCCCGCCGTCGAGGCAGGCGTCGTACACCTCACGCAGGAAGACCGACGGACCTCGCGGTCGCTTCGTGCCCTCTCCCCACCAGTAACCGGAGCAGAGCAGCAGCCGGCGCGGCCGGGTCACCGCCACGTACGTCAGCCGGCGTTCCTCCCGCTCGTCGTGGGCCCGCCACGCGTCGGTGAAGTCGGTCACCGCCCGCGCCACGGCCCGCTGGTCCCCCGCCTCGTCGAGTGCCAACTCGGGCAGCCCGTCGGCGTCACCGCGCAGCGGAAACGGCAGCACGCCCAGCCCACCCAGCCAGTGGTCGGAGTTGCGGACCGGCCCCGGCCACAGCCCACGACTGAGCCCGGCCACCGCGACGACGTCCCACTCCAGGCCCTTGGCGGCGTGCGCGGTGACCACCTGCACCGCGCCTTCCACCACCTCGACCTCGCCCGGCGCCAGACCGCGCTCCTCGTCCTCGGCGGCGGCCAGGTAGGAAAGGAACCCGGACAGGGTCGCGCCGGGCGTCTCCCCGCTGAACCGGGCCGCCACGTCGCCGAGCGCGTCCAGATGCCCTCGGGCCAGGCCCGCGTCGCCGGCGCCGTCCCGGCCGGCCCGCACCGCGACCTCCACGTCCAGGCCGATGGTCCGCTCGATGTCCGCGATCAGGTCCGGCAGCGCCTGGTCCAGCCGGTAGCGCAGCAGCGCCAGTTCCCGGCCGTACGCGCGCAGCCGCGCGAACCCCTCCGCCGAGTACGCCTGCGCCGGCCCGAGGTCGGCCAACGCCTCCACCAGGGTCGCCTCGTCCAACAGGTCGGGGCTGATCTCCGAGGCCTCGTCGGCGGCCACCTGTCGCCGGGCGTTCGCGATCGCCCGCGCTCGCCGGTGCAACGCCACCAGGTCACGTGGCCCGATCCGCCACCGGGCGCCGGTGAGCAACCGCAGCAGCGCGGCGCCATCGGTCGGGTCGGCCAGGACCCGCAGCGTGCACACCACGTCGCGTACCTCGGGGGTGTCCAGCAGGCCGCCCAGCCCGACCACCTCGACCGGTAGGCCCCGCTCACGCAGCGCCGACTCGATCGCCGGGATCTGGCTGCGCACCCGGACCAGCACGGCGGTCGTCGGACGGCGGTCCACCGGGATGTGTTCCGGGGCCGCGCCCGGCATCCCGGCCGCCCCCCGCCAGGCGGCGAGCACGCTGTCGGCGATCCAGTCGGCCTCGTCGGCGTACGTGGGCAGCATCGCGCAGTGCACGGTGCCGCCGGCCGCGCCGCCCGGGCTGCGGTGCGGGATCGGATCCCGGACGGTCAGCGCGGAGCGCAGCTCCGGCACCCGGGCACCCGCCGCCCGCAGCGGGGTGGAGAGCGCGTTCGCCACCCGGAGGATCTCCGGACGGTTGCGCCAACTCGTGGTGAGCCCCAGCGCCGGGGCCGGTTCACCGTTGGCGCGGGCGAACTCGGTGGGGAACCGGTCCAGGGTGCCCGCGCTGGCCCCCCGCCAGCCGTAGATCGACTGGCACGGGTCGCCCACCGCGGTCACCGGGTGCCCGCCACCGAACAGCGCGTTGAGCAACACCACCTGGGCGTGGCTGGTGTCCTGGTACTCGTCGAGCAGCACCACCCGGAAGCGGTCCCGCTCGATCACGCCGACCCCCGGGTGGTTCCGGGCCACCCGGGCCGCCCGGGCGAGCTGGTCGGCGAAGTCCATCGCCTCGAAGTCCTCCTTGCGCCGGGCGTAGGCCCGCACCAGCGGCAACAGGCGCAACCGGGTCTGCTGGAGGGTGAGCGCCTTGCGCACGTCGGCGTACACCCGGCCCGGCCGGGACTGCACCTCGGCGAAGAACCGACCGGTCCAGGCCGCCAGGTCGTCCGGCGCGACGAGATGCTCGTCCAGCTCCCCGGCCAGCGCCAGCACCGCGTCGGTGATGGTGCTCGGCATCCGGTCCACCTCGGACATGTCGCCGTCGTAGTTGCGCACCAGCAGGTCGACCAACTGCCAGCGGGACGCCTCGGTGAGCAGCCGGGTGGACGGCTCGTAGCCGGCCCGCAGCCCGTGCTCGGTGACGATCCGCCCCGCGTACGAGTGGTAGGTGGAGACCGTGGGCTCACCAGCGAGCGGATCGTCCAGCGGATCCCGTCCCTGCCTGCCGACTCGGCGGATCAGCTGGTCGAGCCGGGTCCGTACCCGGTGGGCCAGCTCGCCGGCCGCCTTGCGGGTGAAGGTCAGCCCGAGGATCTGCTCCGGCCGCACGTACGAGTTGGCCACCAGCCAGACCACCCGGGCGGCCATCGTCTCGGTCTTGCCCGACCCGGCGCCCGCGACCACCAGCAGCGGCTCCACCGGGGCTGCGATGATCGCGGCCTGCTCCCGGGTGGGCGCCGGCAACCGCAGCAGCTTGGCCAGCTCCACCGGTGTGTACCTGGGGCCGGAGTCCGCGAGTCGGGGCGTCGGCGCGGGGCCCGCGCCGAACAGGGTGGGTTGACTCACAGTGCCGTCTCAGTTCCCAACACCGGCGCACTCCTCGCCCTCACGGTGCCATCTCAGTTCGTGACTGCGGGGCTCGCACGCTCACTCCTCGCCCTCACCTGTTCGTCGGACGGTGGGCGGCTCGACGACCTGGCGACCCTGCCCGGAGACCGGGCAGCTGGTGCGCACCGGGCAGACCCGGCACTTCGAGTTGGCCACCGCGGCGAACGTGGAGGCTGCCATCGTATCGGCGGTCCGCCGGACCAGCGCCGTCGCCCAACCGGCCGCCGGCCCCTCGCTGGCTGCCGGCTGATTCTGCTCCCTGGCGTCCTTGGCGGAGGTGCCGAGCTGCACCAGCGCCGCACCACCGGACTCGTCACCGAACTCGGCGAACGCCCCCGCCTCCACCGCCGCCTGGTAGGCGCCGAGCTGCGGGTGCTCGGCAAGGTCGGTGCCTGTGACAGCTGTGGACTTGCCGGTCTTCAGGTCGATCACCACGAGCCGCCCGGCCTCGTCGACCTCCAGCCGGTCGACCCGGCCGGCGAGGTCGATGGGCCGGTTCGGGTCGTCCAGGCGGACGGCGAACTCGTGCTCGATGGCGAGCAACCGTCGTGGATTGGTGGCCAGCCAGCGCAGCAGCTTGTCGACCATCGCCTCGGCGCGTTCCCGCTCCGGCCCGGCCATCCACCGGGCCGCCAGCTCGATCGCGTCGAACCGGGCGGCAACGTAGTCGAGCAGCGCGCCCCGGTCGGCGCTGGCGTCCTCGGCGAGCATCGCGGCGGCGTGCACCAGGTTGCCCACCCCCTGCGCGGTGCTGGTCGGGCCGCTGCCGCCGTGCCGTTCCAGCAGCCAGCGCAGGCTGCACCGCAGCGCACTCTCCATTGCCGACGGGGTAACCCGCACCGGGTGGCCGTCGTCGACGAGCGGCCGGTCGTCGGAGAGCACCCGCAACCCCCACCAGTCGTCGGGGTGTGCGCCGGGCACCCCGGCGGCGGCGAGCCGGGCCAGCTCGGCCGCCGCGGCGCGCCGCCGGGCCGCCGGAGCGGCCGGGTCGGTGATGGCGGTACGCAGTTCCGCTACCAACGCCGGCAGGGTGAGCGCCCGGGGTGGGCGGGTCACCGGCAGTGCTCCGGGGCGGTCCGGCTCCTCGTCGCCGGTCTCGCTCGCCGCAGCACCCCGGTTGCCGGCGGAGGGTGCCTCGGTGCGGGGACCGGGCGGCGGGCCGGGCGCTGTCGGCGGGGTCGGTGGCGGCGCGATCGGCGGCGTCGGCGGCGGGGTCGGCGGCGGTGTGCTCGGGCCCAGCTCGTGCAGGAACCGGCTGGGTTGCTCCTCGTGGTCGTCGCCGCCGACGGCGGCAGACGCCACGGCGCTGACCAGCAGCCGGTGCCGGGCCCGGCTGATGGCGACGTGGAAGAGCCGGCGCTCCTCGTCCAGCAACGCCGAGGTCTGACCCACCACGTTCGCCGCTGTCGCCCCGTCGACCGACCGGCCGGCCAGCACGTCGACCAGTCGCTCGGAGCCGAGCAGGCTGCCGCGCAGCCGCAGGTCCGGCCAGATGCCCTCCTGCACGCCGGCCACAGCGACCAGGTCCCATTCCAGGCCCTTCGCGGCGTGCGCGGTGAGCAGGCGTACCGCCGCACCCCGGTCGGCTGTCGGAGCGATGGTGTCGGCCGGCAGGTCCTGGGCGAGCACGTGGTCGAGGAAGACCTCGGCACGCGCGCCGGGCAGCCGATCGGTGAACCGGGCCGCCGCGTCGAAGAGGACCAGCACGGCGTCCAGGTCTCGGTCGGCCGCCTCGGCCCGCCGACGCCGGGCCAGATCGCCCTCGCCGGCCTCCGGACGCCCCTGGTTGATCGCGCCGGCCCACCGCTCGGCGAGACCACTGGCGTGCCAGACGGCCCAGAGCACGTCCTCGGCGGTCGCACCCGGCCGGGCGGCGACCTCGCGTGCGATGGCCAGCAGCCCGGCCACCGCCTGCGCTGGCTCCGCCCAGCGCCGCTCGATGCCGCCCAACTCCTCCGGGTCCTGCAATGCCTCGACGATCAGCTCCCCGGAGGGGCGTCGGTCACCACCGGCCAGGGCGAGCGCGCGCAGGCCCTGCCGCAGCCGCCGCTCGGCCAGCGGGTCGGCCCCGCCGAGCGGCGAGTGCAGCAGCGCGACCGCCGCCTCCTCGTCGAGTCGCTCCGGCTCCAGCGCGCAGCGCAGCAGGAGCAGCAGCGGCGCGACCGCGGGTTGCAGGTGCAGGGGCAGATCCTCACCGTGCACCACTGTGGGTACGCCGGCAGCGTGCAGCGCCCGTCGCAGAGTGGGCAGCTGCAACGCGGTGGACCGCACCAGCACCGCCATCCGTGACCACGGCACGCCGTCGAGCAGGTGGGCCGAGCGCAGCGCGTGGGCCAGCCAGGCGGCCTCGCTGGTCGCCGAGCGGAAGGTGTGCACCTCGACCACGCCGGGCGGCACGTCCGGCAGGGGGTGCAGCCGGCGGTGCGCGGCCGGACCCCGAAGCCGGCGACCCAGCCGGGCGATCGCCGCGAGCAGACCCGGCCCGGCCCGGTACGACGTGGTCAGCAGCACCTGCGCGGCCGGCGCACCGGATGCCGTCCGGAACCGGTGCGGGAACGTCGCCACCCCGGCCGGGTCGGCGCCCCGGAAGGCGTACGTGGAGGAATCCGGGTCGGCGAACGCGACAAGCGACTTGCCACCGCCGGCGATGACCGAGAGCAGCTCCAGTTGGGCGGGGTCGGTGTCGGCCAACTCGTCGAGGTAGACGTACGCGAGCCGACGACGCTCGGCGGCCAGCAACTCCTCGTCGTCGCGCAGCAGCCCGGTGGCCGCCCGGACCAGCTCCGCCGGGTCGTACGCGATGGAGCCCCGGTTGCTGACGTCGCGCAACGCGAGCACTGCGACGTACTCCCGCAGGAAGCGGGCGGCGGCCGGCCAGTCGGCGCGGCCGAGCCTCTCACCCAGCCGAGCCAGGTCGATCGGGCCCACGCCGCGCTCGGCGGCGCGCATGAGCAGGTCGCGCAGTTGCCCGGCGAACGCCCGGGTGCGCAGGGCGGGGCGCAGGTCGGTGGGCCAGCCGACCGGGTCGTCCTCGGGCTCCTCGCCCACCACGTCCAGCAGCTCACGGATGATCAGATCCTGCTCGGGGCCGGTGAGCAGCCGGGGCGACGGTTCGCCCCGCTCGGCGGCGGCGCGGCGGAGCAGCCCGAAGGCGTACGCCGGGAAGGTGCGCACCAGCGGCTCGCGCAGCACCCGGTGGCCGTCCTGCGCGATCCGGGCCTCGATGCGCTGTCGCAGTGCTGTGGCGCCTCGGCGGCCGAAGGTCAGCACCAGGATCCGTTCGGGATCGGCCCCCTCGGCCACCCGGGCGGCGACCGCCTCGACCAGCGTGCTGGTCTTGCCGGTGCCCGGGCCGCCGAGCACGAGCATGGGCCCGTCGGTGTGCCCGACCACCTCGGCCTGCACCGGGTCGGCCCGCCAGCCATCGCCGAAGGTCAGCTCGGGCCCGGCCACGCGATCGGGCCCAACCGACCTGCCGACACCGCCCCCGGACGTGCCGCCGCTGGCGGGCACGGAAGCGCTGTCAGGCGTCGACCCGTCCCCCCGCGCCGGCCTCCCGGGCCGCCGCACCAACCGGTACGCCTGCATCAGCTCATCCCATCAGACCCGTACGACACCACCCAATCCCCACCCGCTCCCCCCTCACCCCAACATCCACCCCCGTCGATCATGAAGTTAGCGGCGCGACACGCCGAGAGAGACGTCGCTAACTTCATGATCACCGCGAGCGGGGCCGGGACCGGGCCGGGACGCGGCGGGGCGGGGTGGGGTGGGGTGGGGTGGGGTGGGTCAGGTCAGGTCAGGTGGGATTCCAGGACGTCGAGGGCCTCGCTGACGGTGGTGGTGACAGTCAGGAGGTCGCGGCCGGCGGGCTTGAGGAAGGTCTGGTCGGCCAGCGCGTCGAGCCAGTCCAGCAGGGGGCGGTAGAACCCGTCGGTGTCGATCAGCACCATCGGCTTGGTGTGCAGGGCGAGTGTGGCGGTGGTCCAGACCTCGAACAGCTCGTCCAGCGTGCCCAAGCCGCCGGGCAGGGTGAGGAAGGCGTCCGATTTGTCGATCATCAGGGTCTTGCGGCTGGCCATCGAGTCGGTCACCAGCAGTTCGTCCGAGGCCAGGTCGGCGACCTCCAGGTCGACCAGCGACTGCGGGATCACGCCGACGGTGCGCCCACCGGCGGATCGGGCGCCGTCCGCCAGCGCGCCCATCATGCCGACGCAGCCACCACCGCTGACCAGCGTGTGCCCGCGCCGGGCCAGCTCCGCGCCGGTCTCGGCGGCCAGGTCCAACCAGCGCTGATCGAGGGTACGAGAGGAGGCACAGAAGACGCAGATCGCCGCCATCAGTCGTGATCCCGAGCCTGCTCGGCGGCGGCCTGCTGGTCTGCGCCGGTGCGCGCGACAGCCTCCTCGCGGACCGCCTCCTGCTCGGCGGAGAGAGCGGCCTCCGATTCGACGATGTACCGGACCGCCTCGTTGACGTCGTCGGTGAGGCAGATCAGATCCAGGTCGACCGGCCCGATCTTGCCGGTGGCGGCCATCGTGCCGCGCAGCCAGTCCAGCAGGCCCTGCCAGTAGGCGACGCCCATGAGCACCACCGGGAACCGGGTGACCTTGCCGGTCTGCACCAGGGTGAGCGCCTCGAACAACTCGTCCATGGTGCCGAACCCGCCGGGCAGCACGACGAACGCCTGGGCGTACTTGACGAACATCGTCTTGCGGGCGAAGAAGTAGCGGAAGTCGATGGCCAGGTCGACCCAGTCGTTGATGCCCTGCTCGAACGGAAGCTCGATGCCGAGCCCGACGGAGAGCCCACCGGCCTCGCTGGCGCCCCGGTTGGCGGCCTCCATCACGCCGGGCCCACCTCCGGTGATGACCGCGTAGCCGGCTCGGGCCAGTGCACCGCCCAACTGCTCGGCCAACTGGCACTCGGCGCTGTCCGGCGCGCTGCGCGCGGAGCCGAAGACGCTGACCGCTGACGGCACGTCGGCGAGGGTGTCGAAACCCTCGACGAACTCGGCGAGGATGCGCAGCGCGCGCCAGGCGTCCTTGGTCTTCCAGTCACCCCGCCCCCGTGAATCCAGCAGTCGCTGGTCGGCGGTGCTGCTCGGGATCGCCCCTCTGCGCAGGGTGACCGCACCGCGATGCCGCTCCTGTCCCGGACCGCGACCGGCCTCCCGCCCGTTGCTCTGGCTCATGGGGCAACCGTAGTGGAGCAGCACCGGCCGGGTGCGCGGGGCGGGGACGCCGAGAAATTGTTCGGGATCAAGGGCAACTATTCGGCGCTCCCGTACGTCTTACTATTCACATACCGGGTATGCCCCGGCGCGCGCCTTCGGGGGAGGAGACAGCGTGATCAGTAACAGCGAGATGATCCGGATCCGTCGCCAGATGCAGCGACGGATCCGAGACGTGGTGGCCGAACGCCGCCGCATCCGCCAGCAGAACCCCATCCCCACCCCCTCCGGGACCGATCAAGAGGTTTGCGTCGCCGACAACGGGCCAGGCTGACGCAAACCTCTTGATCACCGGAACGACCGGACGCGACGGGGCGACCAGGGTCAGGCCGGGGCCAGCCAGCGGTGCAGGGTCGCCGCGCCGTCGCGGATCTTGCTGATCTCGACGTGCTCGTCGGGGTGGTGGGCGAGGTTCGGGTCGCCCGGGCCGAAGTTCAGCGCGGGAATGCCCATCGCCGCGAACCGGGCCACGTCCGTCCAGCCCAGCTTGCCGATCGGCGCGGCGCCGACCGCCGCCAGGAACTCCTTCGCGGGGGCCGCGTCAAGCCCGGGCGCGGCACCGGCAGCCGTGTCGGTGACTGTCAACGCGAAGCCGGCGAACACCTCGCGCAGGTGCGCCTCCGCCTCGGCCGGGGTGCGGTCCGGGGCGAACCGGTAGTTGACCTCGACCTCACAGAGATCGGGAACCACGTTGCCGGCCACCCCACCGTTGATCCGCACCGCGTTCATGCCCTCGCGGTAGTCGCAGCCGTCGATGGTGACTCGGCGCGCCTCGTACGTCTGGAGGCGTCGCAGCACCTCCCCGGCGGCGTGGATGGCGTTGACCCCGTGCCAGGAGCGCGCCGAGTGGGCGCGTACGCCGGTCGTGGTGACCACCGAGCGCATGGTGCCCTGGCAGCCCGCCTCGACGATGCCGTACGTCGGCTCCAGCAGCACCGCGAAGTCCGCCTGCAACCACTCGGGGAACGCCTGGGCGACGAGGTTGAGCCCGTTGTACCGGGACTCGATCTCCTCGGCCTCGTAGAAGAAGTACGTCACGTCGTAGCGCGGCTCGGGCAGCGTCACCGCCAGGTGCAGCGCGTACGCGGTGCCGGACTTCATGTCGGAGGTGCCGCAGCCGTACATCAGGTCGCCGCGCATCGTCGACGGAAAGTTGTTGTTCAACGGCACCGTGTCGAGGTGCCCGGCCAGCACGACACGCTGCGACCGACCGAGGTCGGTACGCGCCATCACCGTGTTGCCGTGCCGGTGCGTGGTCAGGTGCGGTACGCCCCGCAGCACCTCTTCGACACAGTCGGCGATCGCCTTCTCGTTGAGGGACACGGACTCTATGTCGACCAGAGCGCGGGTCAGCTGCACCGGATCGGCGAGGACCTCGGGGGTCAGCGGGTTCTCCATGGTTCGCACGGTACCTTCAGGTCTGTCAGCGCGAGGAGCGAGCCGAGGTCAGCCCGGCCGTGACCGAGAGGTGTAACAGTGACGTCCGCAGATTCCGCCTGGGGCATCGGCCTGGCTACGGTCACCGCAGACGAACAGGTGCTCGATACCTGGTACCCGACCGGCAAGCTGGGCCTGGGCGAGCTGCCGCTGGTCGCCGGCGAGGACAAGGCGGACGTGCTCGACCTGCCGCCGGCCGCGCTCGGTGACCGGTCCCTGCCTGGCCTGCGTACCGTGCAGGTAGTGACCGTGATCGGTTCGTTGGACGACCCGATCAAGGACGCGTCCGACGCGTACCTCCGGTTGCACCTGCTCTCGCACCGCCTGGTGCGACCCAACCAGCTCAACCTGGACGGCATCTTCGGCAAGCTGGCCAACGTGGCCTGGACGTCCGCCGGGCCGTGCCCCCCGGAGCGGGTGGACGAGCTGCGGGTGATCGAGCGGGCCGCCGGCCGGCACCTGGCGGTGTACGGGGTCGACAAGTTCCCCCGGATGACCGACTACGTGGTGCCCGCCGGTGTGCGGATCGCCGACGCCGACCGGGTCCGCCTCGGCGCCCACCTGGCCGCCGGCACCACTGTGATGCACGAGGGCTTCGTGAACTTCAACGCCGGCACCGTCGGCACCTCGATGGTCGAGGGGCGGATCGTGCAGGGCGTGCTGGTCGGCGACGGTTCCGACATCGGCGGCGGGGCCTCCATCATGGGCACCCTCTCCGGCGGCGGCACCGACAAGATCAGCATTGGTGAGCGGAGCCTGGTCGGCGCGAACGCCGGCGTCGGGATCTCGCTCGGAGACGACTGCGTGGTCGAGGCCGGCTGCTACATCACCGCCGCGTCGAAGATCACGCTTCCCGACGGCCGGGTGGTCAAGGGCCGGGAGCTGTCCGGCGTCGACGGCCTGCTGTTCTGGCGCAACTCGGTCACCGGCGCGCTGGAGGCCCGGCCGCGCACCGGCCGGGGCATCGAGCTGAACGCCGCCCTGCACGCCAACGACTGACGGCCCCGCCGGGTCCGCGGCGCTCGGCCGCGGACCCGGACGGGGTACGCCTCAGCGCAACCGGTACGCCTGGATGATCCGTTGGGTCACCGTGTTGCCGGCGGTGTCCCGCGCGGTGGCCCGCAGCGACACGTGGCCGGCACCGGCCGGATGCCGCAACACTGCCGACCAGCCGTCGGCCGAGGTGCGGACCAGCTTCGCCTTGCCCCAGGTCTTTCCGCCGTCGTACGAGACGTCGACGGTGAGCTTCTCCACCCGGGTGGCCGGCGAGCCGGGCTGCCGCTGCACCCGTACCGGTACGACGAAGCCCTGACCGGCCGGAGCGCTGTTGTCGACCCGCAGCGGCGGCGCGAAGCGCACCGCCGACAGCGGCAGTCGGGCCGGCGTCTCACCGGCGACGTGCCTCGACCGGAAGGTCCAGCTGGACTCCACCTCGGTGCTCAGATCGGTGAAGCTTCGCTTCGACGACGTGACGAGCCGGTAGTCCGCCGCACCCGGTGGCACCGCGAACTCCCCGTAGCCGGCGTACTCGCTCTCGCCGACCAGCTTGCCGTTGCGCCAGAGCTTGGTGTGCTCACTGTCGCTCAGCGAGAAGCCCGGGTGCCCGGCCGCGTCGCTGAAGATCGGCACGTCGACCAGGATGGTGTCGCCGACCCGGGTGACGCTCTGCTGCGGCCAGCGCGGGTTCGGGAAGGACGGTCCGTACGGAGCCTGGTTCCAGATCTCCTGGACCGTCCGCCCGGCCCGGTACGCGGTGGAGGTGGAGACGAGCGCTGCCTTCGGGGTCAACCACCCTTCCTCGTCCACAGTTCCGAAGAGGATTTCGGATTCCCACTTCACGCCCTTGGTGTTGTAGTACTCGACCCGCTGGCCGGGCACGACGGTGGGCAGGATCACGGCCGAGTAGCCGACGTTGTACTCCAACTCGGGGAGCACGATCCGCTCGGCCTTCATGCCCGGGTAGCCACCGCGGAACTGGTGCACGACGGTGGCCAGGTCCCGTCGGGCGTAGTCGCGGACGAACCCGGTGGGCATTCGGCCCGGGATCGCCTCGGCCAGCGCGTACAGGTACGGACTGTTGGCCGAGTCCGGCGTGGTCCAGTTGCTGCTGACGGT
This sequence comes from Micromonospora sp. NPDC048843, assembly GCF_040649965.1. NCBI lineage: Bacteria > Bacillati > Actinomycetota > Actinomycetes > Micromonosporales > Micromonosporaceae > Micromonospora > Micromonospora sp. NPDC048843. Next base: position 29,908 of record NZ_JBEZGJ010000022.1, on the reverse strand, counting down.
GGCGACGAACTTGTCGGCGGAGACCGGCTTGCCGAGCTGACCGCTGGTCAGGCCGGTGAACGTCTCCGCCCAGAGCCCGACGCCGTACCCGCTGCCGTCGTCGGCGGTGAAGTTGGCGCTGAGGTCGATCAGTTGCGGGACGGCGGTCCGGTCCGGCACCGTCGTCCGTACCGGCTTGGCCCGGCGAGCGTCCACGACGATTCGGGTGTCCTGATCGACAGTCAGTTCGGGCTGTGCCAGCAGGGACATCCCGCGCTGCTCATCCTCCGGGCCGGGCTCGAAGACGAGGCCGGTCAGGCCGTAGTGCCCCTTGGGCACCCGCACTGTGGCCACCCCGTCGGAACTGGCGACGTCCCAGAAGCTGTAGGTGTCCAGCCCGACCAGGGACGTCCAGTGGTCCGCCGTGCGAGCGCCGGCCCGGTTCAGGTGCTCCACTGTGAGCGTGTAGCTCTCGACCTCCCGGTGCACCGCCAGTGGAGTGACAGCGACCGCCGCACCGGAGCGGGCCACGATCCGACCGGTCCAGTAACCGTCGGCCTCGCCGAGCCGGGTGTCAGTGGTGACGGTAGTGGCGGCCGTGCCGCCCGCCGGCACTGTGAGTTGGCTGGCACCCAGCACGAACAGGCCGGCCGGTAGCGCCCGACCGCCGGGGCCCGCGCCCTCGATGCTCAGGTCCACTGTGACCGGGGCCGGGCCGTCGTTGCGCCAGGTCACCGTACGGGTGATCGGGGCGTCGTCGGCGTGCGGCCAGAGCGTACGCCCGAACGAGACGCTCACCGGGTCGGTGGTGATCTGCTGGGTGATCGCGTGTGCCACGTCGACCCGCCCGGCACCCTGCTGGTAGGCGGTCTGGTCCGGGTGCGGCTTGGCGGCGGCCATCAGGGTGGCCTTGAGCCGGTCGGCCCGCCATCCCGGGTGCTGCTGGGCCAGCAGCGCGGCCGACCCGGCCACGTGCGGGGTCGCCATCGAGGTGCCGGAGAGCGTGACGTAGCGGTCCCCCACCGGATCGCCGATGACGCCGGTGGCGGACCGCGCGGCGACGATGTCGACGCCGGGCGCGGTGATGTCCGGCTTCAGCGCGTCGTCGCCGACTCGCGGTCCCCGGCTGGAGAATTCGGCCAGCTCGTCGTCGCGGTCCACAGCGCCCACGGCGAGCGCGGCGTCAGCGGAGGCCGGGGAGCCGACCGAACCGTCCGAGCCGTCGTTGCCGGCGGCGATGACGAACAGGGTGCCGGTCTGGGCGGTGAGGGTCTGCACGGCCTCCTCGACCGGGTCGACCTCCGGGGTGTCCCAGCCGCCGAGGCTCAGGTTGACCACTGCGGCCTTCTTCTCCACAGCGGCCCACTGCATCCCGGCGAGGATCGCCGAATCGGTGCAGCCCGCGTCCTCACAGACCTTGCCGTCCAGCAGCGTCGCGTCCGGCGCCACACCCCGGTACTTGCCACCGGAGGCGGCGCCGCTGCCCGCGATGGTCGAGGCCACGTGGGTGCCGTGGCCGACAGTGTCCCGAGCGTCGGCGACCTCGGTGAAGTTGCGCGCCTCGGCCACCTTGCCGGCCAGGTCCGGGTGGGTGGCGTCGACGCCGGTGTCCAGCACCGCGACGGACACCCCCGTACCGGTGAACCCGGCCGCCCAGGCGGCGGGCGCGCCGATCTGCGGCACGCTGTGGTCGAGGGTCACCCGTCGATGACCGTCCAGCCAGATCCGCTCGACGCCCCCCGCCGCGTCGAGCCGGGCCCCAGCGGGACCGGTGGCGACCGTCTCCCACACCGCGCCGAGGGAGGACTTGTCGCTGTTCAGGGCGGCACCGCGAATCAACGGCAGGTCGCGGGTCAGCCGCGTGCCGGGCAGAGCGGCCGAGGCACGCTTGGCGGTACCCGTCGAGCCGTACTCCACCAGCAGCGGCAGGGTGTTGCGGTTGGCGTCGTCGTAACCTGCCTCGACCAGCCCGGTGACGTCGAAGAGTCGCCGGTCCACCCGACCGGAGCGCAGCAACGGCACCGCGTCCGTCGGCGTCACGGTGAGGCGGCCGCGCTCGCGCTGGACCAGGAATTGCACGTCCTCGCGGCCGGCGCCGGGCCGGACCGAGGCACCGGACGCGGTGACGGTGACCCGGTCACCGGTGATCAGCGTGACAGTGGTCGAGCGGTTGGTCGGGTGTCCACCCGGAGTGGACTGTTGGTCGGTGTCGCCCGGTGGGGCGGGCACGGCGGCCGTGGCTGAGGCGGGAGCCGGCGCGGAGAGCGCCAGCGCGAACACGAGGCCAAGAGCGGCCAATTTTCTTCCCTGGTGCAACGGATCCTCCTCGTCAAGCGTCTTGATGGATGGAGTCACATTGACAACCCAGAATTGCATACCGGGTATGTAAAATGAAGGCCAAAAAATGACGGACCCGCCACGAGCCGACGAACCGGGCCGGCATGATCGGGCGGTGACCTCCATGAAGGACAAGATGCTCGCCGGTGAGCCATACATCGCCGACGATCCCGAGATCATCGCCGACCTGGACCGGGCCGCCCGACTGATGGAGCGCTTCAACACCAGTCCCGCGGCCGATCCGCAGGCCCGGATCGCGGCCCTGCGTGATCTCCTCGGCGAACTGGGCGAGGACACCTGGATCCGCCCACCGTTCTACTGCGACTACGGCTGGCAGATCCGGATCGGCCCGCGCAGCTTCGTCAACTACAACGCTGTCTTCCTCGACGTCGCTCGGATCACCCTCGGCGCGGACGTCCAGGTCGGCCCTAACGTGCAGCTACTCACCCCGACGCATCCGGTCGAGCCCGGCCCGCGACGGGACAAGTGGGAGGCGGCCAAGCCGATCACCATTGGCGACAACGTGTGGCTCGGCGGTGGCGCGATCGTGCTGGCCGGCGTGACGATCGGCGCGGACACCGTCGTCGGCGCGGGCGCTGTCGTCACCCGGGACCTGCCCGCCAACGTGGTGGCCGTCGGCAACCCGGCCCGGCCGGTCCGCGAACTCGGCTAGACCGTCGGCGGATCCGACAGGCGGACCACCAGGTCGGCCCGGTCGGCGGTGGGGGTGATCAGGGCGGCGTTCGACTCGTCGCTGCCCAGCGCCCACGCCCGTGCCTGCTCCGGAGACCGACCGAACGCCTCGTGCCGGGCGGTCAGCCGGCGGTGCCGCACCTCGGCGTCCAGGTCGAGAAACCACGCCTCGTGCAGCAGCGGTCGGATCTCCTGCCAGGGGAAGTCCGGCAACAGCAGGTAGTTGCCCTCGGTCACCACCAGCCGGACCGACGGCGCCACCTCGATCGCGCCGGCCACCGGCTCCTCGAGCTCCCGGCGGAACTCCGGCGCGAAGACCGACGTCGGCTCCAACCGGCGCAACCGGCGCAGCAGCGAGACGTACCCATTGGCGTCGAAGGTGTCCACCGCGCCCTTGCGGTCGGCGCGACCCAGGCGGACCAGTTGCGACTGCGCCAGGTGAAAGCCGTCCATCGGCACCAGGCAGGCGGCCGACCCGATCTCGGCGACGATCCGCTCCGCCAGGGTGGACTTCCCGGCGCCCGGTGCGCCGGCGATGCCGAGCAGTTGTCGCGGGCCGGCCTCGGCGAGCACCAACGCCCGCGCCACCAACTCGTCGGCGGACAGCACCCGGGCCTGCGGCATCAGCCCAGAACCGGGTCGCTGATGGTGAACCGCGCCTGCACCGCCGCCTGCACGGTCTGCGGCTGCGGGTCCAGCTCGAGCTCCGGCGGACCACCGCCCGCGCCAGCGCTACCGGCGAAGGCCGCACGAGCGAACATCGGCCGGTCGGCGGGGCCCGCGTCGGCCAGCTCGATCAACGAGGTGACCCGGGCGCCCAGCGCCTCCGCGTACTCCCGGGCCCGCAGCAGCGCGTCGCTGATCGCGGCGTGCCGGGCCGCACGATGGGCGGGGCTGTCCGGACGAAGCTCCCACCACGGGCCGGCCACCTCGACCTGGTCCTGGTCGGCGAGCCGGAGCATCAGCTCACCCAGCGTGGTGAAGTCGGTGACAGTGACGGTGGTGGTGACGCTGCCGTGCCAGGCGACCACCCGCTCACCCGAGCGCCGGGTCTCCGGCCGCACCCGCAGGTCGCCGGTCTCCCGCCGCGCCACCGCCGGCCCGGAGCCGTCCAGCAGCACCCGGACCGCCGCGGCCCGCTCGGCCAACCGGGTCAGCGTCGCCTCCCGGTCCCGGTCGCGGGCTGTCGCGGTGACCGCGAACCGGGCCAGCTCGGGCGGCACCTCCCGGTACGCCTCGCCGCGCACCTGCACCACCGGACCGTCCATCGCCATGCCCCTCAGCCTAGTCAGCGACGGGGCGCCGCGCCGCGTAGGAGACGCTGTCCGCGTCGACGTGCAGGCCGGTCAGGTAGCCGCCGGCCACGCCCAGCTCGCGCAACCAGGACACCTCTGCGGCGTGGTCACCACCGGCCGGGAACTGCCTGTCGTACGCGTCGAACCGCCGATCGCGCAGCGCCACCCGGGAGGCCCGCGCCTCGTCGTAGCGCGCGATGAGCCCCGGGGCGTCATCGGCGCGCAGAGCGGCGGTCAGATCGTCCAGGAACGCGGTGACCTCGGCCAGCTCACGCAGCACCCGATCCCGGTTGCCGAGCAGCATGTTGGCGGTCCGATCGGCCGGGGTCCCGGCGACCCGGGTGCCGTCGGAGAAGCTGCCGGCGGCGAGCGCGAGGATCGCGTCGCGCAGTGGTGCGCGCTGCACGGCGCCGGCCAGCGCGCCGGCGAGCAGGTGCGGCACGTGTGAGGCGAGCGCGGCAGCCGAGTCGTGCTCCGGGGCGGACATCGGCACCACCCGGGCCTCGAAGACCTCCACCAGCAGCTCGGCCAGCCAACGGAAGGCGGTGGTGGCCGTTCCGGGCGCCGGACACAGCACCCAGGCCGCGCCGGTGAGCAGGTCGGCTCGCGCGGCCGTCAAGCCCGCCCGGTCGGTGCCCGCCATCGGGTGGCCGGGCACGAACCGGTGCGTCAGCCCCTGCGCGGCGGCGAACGCCGCCACCTGCTCCTTGGTGCTACCGACGTCGGTCAGCACACAACGCTCACCGGTCATCGCCGCCACCTCGACCAGCGTCGCCGGCAGGGTCGGCAGCGGCCCGCACAGGAAGACCACGTCCCGGTCGGTCACCGCCTCGACCAGGCGGTCCGGCGCGGGTACGCCCACCCGGCGGGTCTCCCGCCGGGTGGCCTCGTCCGGGTCCCACCCGACCACGTCGATGCCGGCGGCGACCATTCGCAGCAGCACCGAGCCGCCGATCAGGCCGGTGCCGACGACCGCCGCCCGGACCCGTGCCCCTGGCCTGTCCACCATGCTCGACCGCCCGGAGCCGCGATCAGGCGAGACGTGCCGCGACGCCGGCGATGTGCTCGTCGGACTCGGTCAGGGCGACCCGGACATGCTGCCCGGCCGTCGGGCCGTAGAAGACGCCGGCGGCGACCAGGATGCCACGTCGGGCCAGCCAGTCGACCGTCTGCCAGCAGTCCTCACCCCTGGTCAGCCAGAGGTACAGGCCAGCCTCGGAGTGCTCGACGGTGAACCCGGCACCGGTGAACGCCGCGGTGAGAACCTCCCGCCGAACGCGGTAACGCTCCCGCTGCTCCTCGGCGTGTCGCTCGTCCTCCAGGGCGGCCACCATGGCCGCCTGCACGGGCGCGGGCACGATCATGCCCGCGTGCTTGCGGACCTTGAGCAGCTCGGCGACGAGCGCCGGGTCACCGGCGACGAAGCCAGCCCGGTAGCCGGCGAGGTTGGACCGCTTGGAAAGCGAGTGCACGGCCAGCACCCCGGCATAGCTGCCCCCGCTGACCTGCGGAGACAACACCGAGACCGGGTCGGCCGACCAGCCCAGCGGCAGGTAGCACTCGTCGCTCGCGACAACAGCGCCACGTTCGCGGGCCCAGTCGACCACCTTGCGCAGGTGCGCCGCGGGCAACACCCGGCCGGTCGGGTTGCCGGGCGAGTTGACCCAGACCAACCGCACCCGCGGGGTCGGCCCGAGCGAGGTGAGCGAGTCGGTGCGAACGACTGTGGCACCGGCCAGCCGGGCGCCATCCTCGTAGGTGGGGTACGCGATCGACGGCACCACCACCACGTCACCCGGGCCGATGCCGAGCAGCGTGGGCAGCCAGGCCACCAGCTCCTTCGAGCCGATGGTCGGCAGCACGCCGAGACCGTCGACGCCAGCGCCACAGGCTCGGGACACCCACGCCGCGATGGCGGCCCGCAGCGCCGGGGTGCCAGCGGTCAGCGGGTAACCGGGAGCATCGGACGCGTCAGACAACGCCCGCCGGATCACCTCGGGCACCGGGTCGACCGGCGTACCCATGGAGAGGTTGATCAGACCCTCCGGATGCGCCGCGGCCAACGTGGCCGCGGCGTCCAGGGTGTCCCAGGTGAACTCGGGCAGCCGCGACGAGACCGGCGCGGGCCGGTTCAGTGGCCCTCGCCGCGCGGCGGCTGCGCGGCGACGAAGGTGGCGTCCTTTTCCACCTTGCCGACCTTCGAGGCGCCACCGGGCGAGCCCAGGTCCTCGAAGAACTCGTAGTTCGCGCCGGTGTAGTCCTTCCACTGCTCCGGGACGTCATCCTCGTAGAAGATCGCCTCCACGGGGCAGACGGGCTCACAGGCACCACAGTCGACGCACTCGTCGGGGTGGATGTAGAGCATCCGATTGCCCTCGTAAATGCAGTCGACCGGGCACTCCTCGATGCATGCCTTGTCGAGCACATCTACGCACGGCTCGGCGATGATGTAGGTCACCGGTCTTCTCCTCCGCAAGACTCGCCGCGATCTCCCGCGACGGTATGAGCCTAGTATCTCGCCGGGGAGGGGGTCGATCGTGCTCCGACAGCAGGATGTGGGACACCGGATCGTGGTCCGCCGGATTGTGGGGATTCGCGAGGGCCGCCCGCAATTTTCCGATGCCCTGGGCGAGCTGGTGGAGCTGAGCGAGACTCATCTCACGCTGGCCACCGCTCAGGGGCCGCTTCGGGTCCCGGTGGCGCAGGTCCACCGCGCCAAGCGCGTTCCGCCGACCCGTCGGCCGACCGCCGCGGCGGTCGTGGCGTTGGAGCGGGCCGCCGACGAGGCGTGGCCGGCACCGACCCGGGGCCGACTCGGTGACTGGCTGCTCCGGTCGGCCGAGGGCTGGACCGGGCGCGCCAACTCGGCGCTGCCGATCGGCGACCCGGACCGACCACTGGCCGCCGCTGTCGACGCGGTGGAGCGCTGGTACGCCGAGCTGGGCCAACCCGCGCTGATCAACACACCGCTGCCCCTCGCCGCTCCGGTCGGCGCCGAGCTGGACTCCCGTGGCTGGGGCACCCGCCCTCCGACGCTGGTGCAGACCGCGCCGCTGCCCCTGTTGGCGTCGACGCCCGCCACCGGCCAGGCCGACGGGTGGGCCAGTGCGGTCGTCGAGCTGACCACCGCGCCCAGCGACGAGTGGCTGGCCATCGCCGCCGGCCGCAAGGGCGGCCTGCCGGACGCCGCCCGGCACGTCCTCACCGCCGTGGACCAGGTCCGCTTCGCCCACGTGTACGCCGACAAGGCCCTGGTGGCCGTTGGCCGTGGCACGGTGACCGGCCAGGGGCGCTGGTTGGGCCTCAGCCTGATCGAGGTGGTACCGGCGGCCCGCCGCCAGGGGTTGGCCCGCCGCGTGATCCACGAACTGGTCAGTTGGGGCGCGTCCAGCGGCGCGACGCACGCGTTCCTCCAGGTCGAGCAGCGCAACGCGGCGGCGGTCGCGCTCTACCAGCGGCTCGGCCTCGTCACCCACCACACCTACCTGACCCGGGTCGCCTCGAACTGACCCGCGAGGCGAGCCCGGCACCGCTTGATCGGGCTGGGCGGTGATCAGCGGCGGACGACGCGGCGGGGCTTGGCGGCCTTGACCTCGGCGTACCGCTTGAGCTGCTGAGAGCGGTAGTCACGGCCGAGCGCGATGAGCACCAGGTAGCCGATCAGCAACCCGGCGCCGGTGGCGAGCAGGTAGAGCCAGATCTGGGCGAAGAACGTCGCCGCGCCGCCGTCGAACGGGTTGTGACCGACCAGCAGGGGCCCGACCAGCACGGTCAGCAGCATCGCCACCGGCACCACGAGGGCCATGTCAGCGGCCCAGCCCGCCAGCGGCCGGCGACGACCCCAGCGGAAGGCGACCACGGCGAGGATCAGCCCGATCACCACGAACATCGCGAGCGACACCCGGTCGGCGGCGGTGTCGTCACCCTCGAAGCCGAACCGGATGATCAGTCGGGCGACCACGTTGACCGCGAAGAGTGCCGCTGCGAGCACCCCGATGTCACGCCACCGCTTGTCCATCGCCGGACCCTCCTGCCATACGCCCCGTCGCGGGGTTCGCATCCCTGGCAGGAATATCTACCACCCTTACCTGGGAGACGTCATCACCCGGCAGCAACCCGAAACCAGCCCGGCGTCAACCGCCGAGCATGGGCGGCTGTGGGGCGAGGATCTGCCGGAAGCCCATCACCGCGAAGGTCATCGCACCGGCCACGATCATGGCCAGCCCCACCCAGTTGTCGCCGGCCAGCAACAGGTCACCCTCGTTGGTCCGGATGGCGGCGACAGCCATCAGCGCGAACCACGGCACCGCCGGCAACGCCACCGCCCAGCGACGGCCGACCGCCTCGTACGCGAACCAGCTCAGCAGGATGTTGGCGCCGATGGTGATCAGCACCGACACGCCGACCAGTTGCCCGCCGACGCGGAGCGTGGCGAGCAGCAGCTCCAGTACGCCCGTCAGCACACCGGCGAGGACCACGACGATCCCACCGACCAGCCGGACGCCCAGGTCCAACAGTCGCGGCGGTGGCCCCGGCGGGGGCGGGGCTTCCTGGTCCTCCACGACCGTCATCGGTGCGGCCGGCACTGTCACCGGAGACCCGCCGCCGCGACCGGGGACCGGTCCGGGGCGGTCTCCGCGGGCAGGCCGGCGAAGAGGTCGTCCTCCCAGCCGTACGGCCCGGTGCCCGGACCCTTCTCACCGACCGCGAGGGTGAAGAACTCCACGCCCATGAACTCGCCACCGAAGTTGCCGGCGATCGAGTAGAGCCACGAGGTGGCCGGGATCTGGGTCGCGTGCGCCCGCATCGCGGCCTCCTTGGCCGTGTGCTGGTCGGTGCCGTCGATCCGGGCGGCGATCTGGGCGTCCGGGGTGCCGAAAGGCAGGTCGGCGATGTCCTCGATACCGCCGAACGGGTTGTCCGACGACTCGGCGAAATGCGTCATTCCGGCTTCCAGGACGCTGAGCGGCATGGCCGTCCAGTAGACCTTGAGCGGGGCGCAGCCCTCGGCGGCAGCCAACTCGACGGCGCGCATTGCCACCCGGTGCGCCTGGATGTGGTCGGGGTGGCCGTAGAAGCCGTTCGGGTCGTACGTGACGAGCACCTGCGGGCGTACCTCTCGCAGGATCTCCACGAGGTGCCCGGCGGCCTCGTCGAGGTCGGCCTGCCAGAAGGCCCTGGGGTGCTCGTTTGTCGCGAGCCCCATCATCCCGGAGTCGCGGTAGCGGCCGGCGCCGCCGAGGAAACGGTGGTCGCCGACGCCGAGCGCGGCGCACGCGGCGGCCAGCTCGGCCACCCGGTACCCGCCGAGCTGGTCGGCCTCGGCGGCGGCGAGCTGCGCCAGCGCGGGCACGTGGATCTCGCCCTCCTCGCCGAGCGTGCAGGTCACCAGCGTGACGTGCGCGCCGTCGGCGGCGTAGTGGGCCATCGTCGAGCCGGTGCCGATCGACTCGTCGTCGGGGTGCGCGTGGACCAGCAGCAGGCGGCGGTCGGGCAGCATCGTCACGACGGTCACTCTAACTGGCGGTTCTCCCCCGGCCGACGCTGACGCGTCCGCCCAGGTCGGCCACATCACCCCCGCTCCCGCTCTACGATTTGGGCTGTGGACTTTCCGGAGCTGGCCGCCCGCACCCGCCGGTTCAGCCACGGCGCGCCACGCGCTGTCTCGGTGGCTGAGGACGGCTCCCGGGTGATCTTCCTGCGCTCCGCCGGGCCCGAGGATCCGGCGGACGCGCTCTGGCTGTTGGACGCGGCCACCGGCGAGGAGCGGCTGGTCGCCGACCCGGCCACCCTGCTCGGCGAGGGCGGGGATGTCCGTTCCCTCTCCCCCGGCGAACGCGCGCTCCGCGAGCGGCTGCGGCTCAGCGCCGCCGGCATCGGCTCGTACGCGTTGGACGCGGCCGGCCGGGTTGCGGTGTTCGCGCTGGCCGGGCGGTTGTTCCGGGCCGATCTGGTGCACGGCGACGTGGTGGAGGTGGCGGCCGTCGGCCCGGTGCTGGACCCACGTCCGGACCCGACCGGACAGCGGCTGGCGTACGTGACGGACGCCGCCGAGGGCGTACGCCGGGGTGAGCTGCGGGTGATCGACCCCGACGGCACCGACACCCTGCTCGCCGGCGAGGACGCCGGGGTGAGTTGGGGGTTGGCCGAGCACATCGCGTCGGAGGAGTTCGGCCGGTTCCGGGGGTACTGGTGGGCGCCGGACGGCCGCTCGGTGCTCGCCGCCCGGGTCGACGAGTCCCGCCTGGAGCGGTGGCACCTGCACGACCCGGCGGAGCCGGCGAGCCCGCCGACCGCCGTCGCGTACCCCCGGGCCGGTGGCCCGAACGCGGAGGTCAGCCTGCACCTGCTGGACCTGGACGACGGCTGGGTCGACGTACATTGGGACCGGGAGACCTACCCGTACCTGACCGGGGTCAGCTGGGGTGAGGGCAGTCCGTTGATCACCGTGCTGCGCCGCTCGCAGCAGCACGGGCTGGTGCTGGCGGTGGACCCGCGCACTGGTGAGACGCAGGTGCACGCCGAGCTGGCCGACCCCCGCTGGGTCGAGCCGATCGCCGGCACCCCCGCGCACCTGCCGGACGGCCGGGTGCTGGTCGGTGGGGAGCTGGCCCACGACGGGTACGACGCCCGGTGTCTCTTCGCGGACGGCACCCTGCTCACCCCACCGTCGCTGTACGTACGACGGGTGGTGGGTCGGCTTCCGGCCGCCACCGGCCCGGCCGACCTGCTGGTGGAGGCGAGCGACGGCGAGCCGAGCGAACGGCACCTGTTCCGGGTCCGCACCACCATCGGTGGTGGGGTTGACGCGCGCCGGCTCACCACCGACTCCGGCTGGTACACCGCCGCGGTGGGCGGGGACGTGCTGGCCGTCGGCGTCGCGTCGCTGGACCACGCCGGAGTGCGCTGGACGGTGCGCCGCGGCGATCAGGAGATCGCCGCGCTGCGCTCGTTCGCCGCCACCCCGCCGTACTCACCGCTGCCACTGCTGGAACGGGTGACCGACCGGCGGCTGCCGGCGGCGGTGCTCTACCCCGACAACCACGTGACGGGTCGGCGGCTGCCGGTGCTGCTGGACATCTACGGCGGCCCGGGGCACCAGGAAGTCGTTGCGGCGCGGGCCGCGTGGCTGGAGCGGCAGTGGTGGGCCGACGCCGGGTTCGCTGTGGTCACCATCGACAACCGGGGTACGCCGGGAGTGGCGCCGTCGTTCGAGAAGGCGATCCACCGGCGGGTCGCCGACGTGATCCTGACCGACCAGATCGACGCGCTCACCGCGCTCGCCGGCAAGCACCCGGACCTCGACCTGGGGCGGGTCGGGGTGCGCGGTTGGTCGTTCGGCGGGTGGCTGGCCGGGCTTGCGGTGCTGCGTCACCCGGAGTTGTTCCGGTGCGGAATCGCGGGTGCCCCGGTGACCGACTGGGCGCTGTACGACACCGCGTACACCGAGCGTTATCTGGGGTTGCCGGAAGACGGCCAGGACATCTACGCGCACCACTCGCTCGTCGAGTTGGCCGCCGAGCCGGTCACCGGCCCGGACCAGGCCCGCCCGTTGCTGCTGGTGCACGGGATGGCCGACGACAACGTGGTGGCCGCGCACACGCTCCGGCTCTCCGCGGCCCTGCTGAGCACCGGCCGACCGCACGCCGTGCTGCCGCTGACCGGGGCCACCCACCTGGCCGCGAACGGCACCGCCGAGCGTCTGCTTCCCCTGGAGCTCGACTTCCTCCGCACCCACCTGCTGTGAGCAGCATTCGATAACTGAGTTCGGCACACCGAGTTCTCTGCCGAATGCCATGCTGACCGAAGCGGCACCCGGCGGCGTGGTTACCCCGGTGATACACCGCTTTCCCTTGTGCTGAAAGGACTCCAGGATGGTTGGCATCGCGCAGAAACCCTCGGTCGCCGCCGTTCAGGAAGGCGAACTTCCGGTCACGCACTTCCGTACGGCGACAGTGAACGGGATCGACATCTTCTACCGCGAAGCCGGACCGGCCGACGGGCCCGCAGTTTTGCTCCTGCACGGATTCCCCACGTCCTCCGCGCAGTTCCGCCACCTGATCCCCCTGCTCGCGGACCGCTACCGGGTGATCGCGCCGGACTTCCCGGGTTTCGGCCACAGCGCCAGCCCGGACCGGTCGACGTTCGACTACACGTTCGCCAACTTCGCCGACCTGATGAACGGCCTGCTCAACCAGCTCGGCGTGGATCGCTACGCGCTCTACTGCTTCGACTACGGAGCACCGACCGGGTTCCGGATGGCTCTCAAGGGGCCCGAGCGGATCAGCGCGCTCATCGTGCAGAACGGCAACGCGTACGAAGAGGGTCTGAGCCCGTTCTGGGATCCGATCAAGGCCTACTGGGCGGAGAAGACCGACGAGCGCCGCCAGGCCATCGCGTTCATCCTCAACTCCGACACGGTGAAGCAGCAGTACACGGCAGGAGTAAAGGACCTCAGCCGGCTCGACCCCGACATGTGGCTGCACGACGACACGCAGCTCGCCCGCCCCGGCAACGCGGACATCCAACTGGATCTGTTCTACGACTACGGCAGCAACGTCACGTTGTACCCGGAATTCCATGCCTTCTTCCGCGACCACCAGCCCCCAACGCTGATCCTCTGGGGCCAGAACGACGCCATCTTCCCGCCCGATGGTGCCCACCCCTATCGGCGCGACCTGACGTCGGCCGAGTTTCACCTGCTCGACACCGGCCACTTCCTGCTGGAAGACAAGCTCGACGTCGCGGCGCCGATGATCCACGATTTCCTGGACCGCTCCATCGGTCGTTCCTGACCGCAGGCACCGCTCGGCCAGCCCGTGGCCCGATGATGCTGAATTCTGCGCCCGCGTGAGCGCGCTTCTCGATCAGGGCTATCGGCTACACGGGTCGCCGGCGCTGACCTTCGACGGCGAACGCGTCATCGCCGCTCAAGCGTTGGTGCTGTCGCGCTCTGTCGGCTCCGAGGGAAGCGCCGGGTAGAGACGCCCTGAAGTTCGACGTCCTCCGTACCCATCTGCCGTGAACCCGCCACGCCCGCGGCACCTGGCCCGCTGCGGCAGGCTGACGATCACCAACGCTCCACGAGGTGTTCCCGGCCCTGGGGCGGGTCGTACGGCTCGGGCCAGTAGTCGGTGATCTTGCTGATCAGCCCATGCTCGGACATCTCAAGCCAGACGCACGCGTCCTGCTGCTCGTCGCCGACGCGAACGTCGAGCAACAGGGCAGCGAGGCGACCATCGGCGATCACCCGTCGCGGCCGCAGGTGCCAGTCGCCGGGATACTCGGTGTTGAACCGTAGGAACGCGTCAGCGCCGCGAATGCGCTCCCGAGTCTGCGGCATCTCATAGACCACGTCATCGGTGAGCAGGGCGGCCAACCCGGACCAGTCGCGGCGCTCCAAAAGATCGACATAGGCGTGGGCGGTCTGCCGGGTCATCGAGGTGTCGTCCACGGCGCGGACCCTAGCCTGCACCAGCGACAATCTCGTGAGCTTGGCGCATCAGCGTCCACGCCGCGTAGTGGGCGCCGCGTACGTCATCGGGGATGTCGCCCGGCGTACCCCATCTCCGCTGATCTCCGGCGACGCCGGAACGTGAATCTTGGACAGTTTCCGTTAGCGTGGAACGGAAACTGTCCAAGATCTCTCGTTCGCGCTGCGGCAAGCCACGGTGATCTTGCGGCCTTCACCAAAAACTCCGGCCAGTCCTTGATCGCGATCAAGCCCGCACGATCGACGCGGCTCGTTCAGATCAACATCAAGGCTCGGGATGTCACGCTGGCTCGATCGGCAGCCACAGTTCGCAGGTCGCGGTACTGAAGTCGTCCGCGCGTTCGAGGATCGCAACCATCGAGGGACCCAGCCGCAGGCGCCGCGTATGGCCGTGATCAAGTCGTCGGCACCTTCGTGCTCTCACCTGGCGATACACGGGCCACGCGATTCGTCCACGACCTGGTTCTCACCGGCTGCTGGTCCCTGGACGGGTGGAGCCCGTGTGTGGCCTGCGAAAGCTGCGGCGCCCTGGTCGCCTCCCGGACGGACGACTGCGGGGTGGCTCAGGAGACGCGCTTCTACCCGTCGGCGGTCGTCCGGGAAACCTGTGACGACGAGTTTGATCGACTCCCGGATCCGTTCGCGTTGATCGCCGACTGGGACAACGCTCCGCCCGACAACAGGCGGTACGGCTGGGTACCCAAGCCAACCGGTCCGCGGCCCCAACTCGTCGCGACCCGGTGGGGCGGCCGAGATGTGAAAGAAGACCTCTATCGAGACGATCCACCAGCCTGAACGTTGGAGCTGAACTCCTCCGTACCCACCTGCCGCGTTGCCTTTGGTGTGACCTACGGCTTGACGTGCGCGTTCACTAACGACGGATACCCGAAGACGCTGGAGATGAAGATCCCGCCCGCCTTGGACCCGTGCACGTTGTAGGCCACGTCGACGAAGAGCGGCACCACCGGCGCGTGCGTGCCGGCCGCCGGAGCCGCACCCTTGCATCCTCGGCTTCGGGCCGCCGCTGGAAACCGCGCAATGCCCACCCGACGCTCGACCAGTCAGCAGGCTGGGCATCACGACCGAGCAGCGACGCGGTGGCCTCGTCAGCCACGTCGGAAGTCAGGGGCGGGTCAGGGACCTCAGCTTGTCGCTGATGTGGATTTGAAGACTGGTCTGCATGTCTTTGTACGGGGTTAGCGAGACCCAGCCCACCGGTCCCCCGCTCGTGCCCTGGCGAGAGCCTTCCGCGACCAACTGGCAGGGCAGGTCGACCTTCTCCAGGTCGGCGAGGAACACGTCGGCCCGAACAATGTCCCGGCCCTCGGCGTCGGGGAAGGTGAAGGTCGTCACGCGGTACAGCAGGACGTAACGCTTGTGCAGCCCGACGTTGAGGATCTTCCGGAGCCGCTGGACCGGGTCATGATCACCTTGGCGCGAGGAACTGGGTGGTGGCTTGAATGAGCAGGCTGCGGGTGCCAGGTTCGGAGCCGCTGTGGCCCGCGCCCTCCACGATGTGGAACTTCGCCTCAGGCCAGACCCGATGCAGGTCCCAGGCTTGGTTCGGCGGCGTCTTGATGTCGTAACGGCCGTTCACGATGACCGTCGGGATGTGTCGAATGCGGTCGACGCCCGCCAGGAGACCTTCCGGCGCGAGGAAGCCGCCGTTGCTGATGTAGTGGTGTGTGATGCGGGCGAACGCCAACAGGCTGGCGTCGTCGATGCCGGGCGGCGTCATCGGCAGCAGGGTGTTGGCCGAGAGCTCCCAGCTCATCCAGGCGCGGGCCGCCGGGCCGTGGACCGCGGGGTCGGGGTCGGTGATGCGGCGGCCATAGGCGCCGACAAGGTCGTCCTGTTCCGCGACGGGGATCGCAGCACGAAAGTCCGCCCACTCGGCGGGAAACAGGTGCGCCGCGCCCGCCGGGGTGAACGCCCATGCCTCGTCTGACCTGCGGACCAACCACACGCCACGGAGCACGAGTTCGGTGACCCGCTCGGGATGGGCCTGCGCGTAGGCCAGGCCGAGGGTGCTTCCCCAACTGCCGCCGAAGACGAGCCAACGCTCGATCCCCAAGTGCTCGCGAAGCCGTTCGATGTCCGCCACCAGGTGCGGGGTGGTGTTGTGTTCCAGTGACGTCTTCGGGTCGCCCGCGAAGGGCCGGCTGCGACCGCAGTTCCGCTGGTCGAACAGCACGACCCGGTAGCCGGACGGGTCGAAGTACCGTCGATTGTCCGGGAGCAGGCCACCGCCGGGGCCGCCGTGCAGAAACACTGCGGGTTTGCCGTCGGGATTACCGCACAGTTCCCAGTAGAGCTCATTACCGTGGCCGACGTTGAGCATCCCGGAGTCGTACGGCTCGATGGGCGGGTACCAGTCCATGAACAGCAGGGTCCCCTCCCGACGACGCTGTCGGAAGGGGACCCTGCTGGTCTGCGGTGAGACTTACGGCTTGACGTGCGCGTTCACGAACGACGGGTAACCGAAGACGCTGGAGATGAAGATCCCGCCCGCCTTGGACCCGTGCACGTTGTAGGCCACGTCGACGAAGAGCGGCACCACCGGCGCGTGCTCCTTCATGATCCGCTCATCGAGCTTGGCCCACTCCGGGCCCTGCTCGGCTGCGGGCAGCGCCGAGATGCGGTCCATCTCGGTGTTGATCGCCGGGTCGTTGAAGTAGGCCTGGTTGCTGTTGCCCTCGGCCTTGATGGTGCGGCCGTCGTAGAGCACTGGCAGGATCGAGGCCCCGCTCGGCCAGTCCGCAGCCCAGTTACCGATGTACAGGTCCCAGGGGTTGTTCTTCTTCTTGATCTCGTCGAGCTTCGCGTCGTCGGAGATGTTCCGCAGCGTGATCTTGAAGCCGGCCCGCTCCAGGTTGGCCTTGAGCTGGGCGCCCTGCTGCTGCTCGGTGGAGTTGTCGGCGACGCCGAGGACCAGCTCCGGAGTCTTTCCGCCGAGCAGCTCCTTGGCCTTTTCGACATTGCCGTTGGCGCCCGCCGGGTACGCGTCGTACGCCTTGTAGCCGATGGTGGCCGGCGGCATCAGCGTGGTCAGCGGCGCGGCGACGGTCTGCCCGCCCATCGCCTTGATGAAGCCCTCGCGGTCGATTGCGTAGTTGAGCGCCTGACGGACCTTCAGGTCGGTGACCCGCTGGTTGTTGATGACCAGCTGGTTGGCGCTCGGGGTCGGGGAGAGGATGCTGCGCGACTTGAGCGTGGCATCCCCGGCCACCTTGGCGACCAGCGAGGCGGGCACTGTGTTGAAGGCGAGCGCGCTCTGGTCGGCGCCGTTGTCGGCGATCACCCGGTTGTTGGCGGCGTCCGCGGTCGGGCCGAAGCTCCAGACGAACTGGTCCGGGTACTGGTGCCGGACCGGGTCGGTGTTCGGGTCCCAGTTGGTGTTGCGGTCCAGGGTGATCTGCACGCCGACCTGGTTCTTGGCGACCTTGTACGGGCCGGACGAGAACGGCTGCTTGTCCAGGTCGACGCCGGTGTCCTTGTCGGCCGGCAGCGGCGCGGTGGTCGGCAGCGAGACCGCGAACGGCAGGTCACAGCGGGGCTTGGCGAACTCGAAGCGCAGCGTCTTGGCGTCCGGCGTGCTCAGGCCGGGCGGGAGCGACGTCTTGTTCTTCTTGAAGTCCCACTTGGTGTCGAACTGCGGGGTGTCGGCCAGCCACTCCTGGATGTAGGTCGGACCGCCGGACAGGTCCGGGTCGAAGGAGCGGGCGATGCCGTACGCGATCTCCTTGGAGGTGATCGGCCGGCCGTCCTCGAACTTCACCCCGTCCTTGACAGTGAATTCCCAGACCTTGCAGTCGTTGTTGACGTTCTTGCCCGGCGTCTCGGCCAGGTCGCCCACCAGGACCAGGCCGCCCTTGCCGTCGTCCTTCCAGGTGGTCAGGTAGCGGGCGAAGAGCGGGTTGGCCATCAGACCGGCGAACGAGTACGTCCGCTGCGGGTCGAGGTGGGAGATCGGCGACTCCCGGATGATGGTGAAGGTGCCACCCTTCGCGGCGCCGCTCACCTCGGCCGCTGGCCCCTGCGAGTCCTTGGGGTCGGTCGCGATGACCCCGGTCTGCTGCCGTTCGGTGTCGACAGTGGTGCCCTCGCCCGTGTTCTTCGAGCACGCACCCAATGCCACAACCAGTGCGATCGCGCCGCCTGCGGCAACCGCCACGCGTGGTCTCATGAAGTACTCCCTCCACCATGTGCCGTGCGATTTCGTCGGGGCGAGAACCGCCGACGTCCCGAGGATCGTAAGGAAGAAAACCTACGAGTTGTGTAACAGTTGTCGATAAATTTCGCCACAGCCCAGCCGCCGGTCACGCGCTGGACATCGCCGGGTCAGCGCAGCCGCACCCGGGGGTCGATGGCCGCGTAGAGCAGGTCCACCAGCACGTTCGCCAGCACCACGAAGACGGCGGCGATCAGCACCGTGGCCATGATGGTGGGCAGGTCGCCCGAGCGCACCGCGTCCACCGCCGTACGCCCCAACCCCTGGATGCCGAACGTCGTCTCGGTGATCACCGTCCCGCCCAGCGCCCCGCCCACGTCCAGCCCCGCGATGGTCACCACCGGGGTGATCGCCGCGCGCAGCGCGTGTCGCCCGTACACCTTCGGTTTGGCCAGGCCCTTGGCCCGCGCGGTCCGGACGAAGTCCTCCGACAGCGTCTCCAGCATCTGCGCCCGCGACAACCGGGCGTAGATGGCCGAGAAGAGGAAGGCCAGCGCCACCCAGGCGAGCACCAACCCGCTGGCCCACTTCGCCGGATTGTCGAAGAGGGAGGTGTAGCTCGGCACCGGCAACAGCCGCAGGTTGTAGACGAACACCAGCAGCAGCACCGCGCCCACGAAGTACAACTGCAACGACGCGCCGGTCAGCGAGAAGCCGATCGCCAGGCGATCCAGCCAGGTGCCCCGCCGCAGCGCGGACACCATGCCGAGCCCCACGCCGAGCAGCAACCACAGGATGGCCGCCGGGATCACGATGCTCAACGTCACCGGCAGCACCCGGGCGATGGTGTCCGAGACGGCCTCGTTGGTGACGTACGACCAGCCCAGACAGGGTGCGTCGCACCGGCCGCCCTGGGCGCTGCCCAGGTCCCGACCGGTCACGATGCCCTTCATGTAGCCGGCGTACTGGCTGATCAGCGGGTCGTTCAGGCCCAGGTCGTCGCGGACCCGCTCCAGCCGCTCCGGGTTGCAGTTCTTCGAGCAGATGCTGCTGACCGGGTCCCGCGGCAGGGCGAAGAACATCAGGAAGGTCAACACGCTCACCGCGAAGAGGGTCAGCGTGGCGGAGAAGAGTCGCTTGAGCAGAAATCGCGCCATGATTTTGACCCCTACCGGGACGACTTCGGGTCGAGCGCGTCCCGCAACGCGTCGCCGAAGAGGTTGAAGGCGAACACCAGCGCGAAGATCGTGATGCCCGGGAAGAACACGTACGCCGGGTCGGTCTGGAGGAAGTCCAGACTGCGGTAGATCATTCGGCCGAAGCTGGGCGTCTCGTCGCTGAGGCCGACACCGATGAACGACAGCGCCGCCTCGCTGGTGATGAACTGCGGCACCGCCAGGGAGAACGACACCAGGATCGGCGCCCAGATGTTCGGCAGCAACTGCCGGAAGAGCATGTGCCCCAGCCCGGCCCCGCTGGCCCGGGCCGCCTCCACGAACTCCCGCTCGCGCAGCGCGATCACCTGCCCGCGGACCAGCCGGGCGGTGCTGGTCCAGCCGAAGATGGCGAAGACGGCGATCAGCACGCCCACCCCGAAGGCGGACGACACCTGCCCCCGCTCACCGTAGAAGCGCAGCGTGATGGTGGGCGTGAGCGCCAGCGCGATGATCAGGAAGGGCATGGCCAGGGTCAGGTCGGTGATCCAGTTGATCACCGCGTCGAGCCAGCCACCGAGGTAGCCGGCGAGCGCGCCCAGCACGATCCCGATCGTCGCGGTGATCAGGGCCGCCGCGAACGCGATGAACAGCGAGGTTCGCAGCCCGTAGATCAGCCGGATGAAGATGTCCCGGCCCAGCCCCGGCTCCAGACCGAACCAGTGCTCGCCGCTGACCCCGCCGGCGTACCCCAGCGGCATGCCGAAGCCGTCCAGCATGTTCTGGAACTGCTCCCGCGGGCCGATCCCGTAGGCCATCTCGATCAGCGGGGCGGCCAACCCCAACAGCAGGAAGAAGATCAGGAGTACGCCGCTGACCATCGCCGTCCGGTCGCGGCGCAGCCGCAGCCAGGCGAGCTGACCGGGTGAGCGTCCGACGACACCCTTGGTCGCGGCTCCGCCCTCGTCGCCACCGGACTCGATCTCAGCGAGCGCCACACCCTCCACCGGGGACAGGCTCACGACGGCACCTCCTCGGTGACCTGGGCAGTCGACTCGGGGCCCGTGCTGACCGCTTCCCCTTCGGGGCCTCTGCTGACCGCTTCCCCTTCGGGGCCCGTGCTGACCGCTTCCCCTTCGGGGAAGTGACACGCGGTGGCCTGCCGACCACCGTCGCGCGGGATCAGCGCCGGCTCCTCGGTGGCGCAGATGTCCTGCGCCTTCCAGCACCGCGTGCGGAACCGACAACCCGAGGGCGGGTCCAGCGGGGTGGGCACGTCACCGGTCAGCCGGATCCGACCCGCCGGGCCGAGTTGGGTGACGTCCGGGATCGCCGAGAGCAACGCCCGGGTGTACGGGTGCTGCGGGCGCTCGTAGATGTCCGACCGGTCGCCGATCTCCACGATCCGACCCAGGTACATGACAGCGACCCGCTGGCAGAAGTGCCTGACCACTGCCAGGTCGTGCGCGATGAACACGAAGGCCAGGCCAAGCTCGCGTTGCAGGTCACGCAGCAGGTTGACGACCTGCGCCTGGATCGAGACGTCCAGCGCGCTCACCGGCTCGTCCGCGACGATCAGCTTCGGCCGCAGGGCCAGCGCGCGGGCGATGCCGATGCGCTGACGCTGACCACCGGAGAACTCGTGCGGGTACCGGTTGTAGTGCTCCGGGTTCAGCCCGACCAGTTCCAGCAACTCCTGCACCCGGGCCTTGATCCCACCCGGCGGCTTGATCCCGTTGACCTGTAGCGGCATCGCGACGATCCGGCCCACCGTGTGCCGAGGGTTCAGCGAGGCGTACGGGTCCTGGAAGATGATCTGAAGTTCCTGGCGCAGCGGGCGCAGCTCGCGGCGGCCGGCGTGCGTGATGTCCCGCCCGTCGAACTCGATGCTGCCGCTCGTCGGCTCCAGCAGCCGCACCAGCATCCGACCTGTGGTGGTCTTGCCGCAGCCCGACTCCCCCACCAGGCCGAGCGTCTCGCCGGGGCGCACGTCGAAGTCGAGCCCGTCCACCGCCCGCACCAGGCCGGTGGCACGCAGCCCCTGGCGTACCGGGAAGTGCTTGCTCAGGCCGCGTACCCGCAGCAGTGGTTCATCGGTCATCTCCACGGTCCTCCGTTCGGGACTGCGGTACTCCGCTGCGCTGCGTTCCTCGCCCTCACACAGCCACCCCCACTCGTGCGACGTCCTCGGCGTAGAACGTGGCCCGCTCCTCGGCGCTCAGGTGACAGGCGACCAGGTGGCCATCAGCCCCGGCGGCGCGCAGCTCGGGCACCTCCGTGCGGGAGCGGCTGCCGGGGTTGTCCGCGTACCGGCAGCGGGGGTGGAACGCGCAGCCCGACGGCAGGTTGATCAGGCTGGGCGGGTTGCCGGGAATGGGCACCAGGTCCGCGTCCGCGTCGCCGTGCAGCGACGGCACGCTGGAGAGCAACCCCCAGGTGTACGGATGCTGCGGCGCCCGGAGCACCTGCTCGACGCTGCCCCGCTCGACGGCCCGCCCGCCGTACATGACCAGCACGTCGTCGGCGACCTGGCCGACCACGCCGAGGTCGTGGGTGATCAGGATGATCGCGGAGTGGAACTCGGCTTGCAGGTCGGCGAGCAGGTCCAGGATCTGCGCCTGCACCGTGACGTCCAACGCGGTGGTCGGCTCGTCGGCGATCAGCAGCGCCGGGTCGTTGACCAGGGACATCGCGATCATCGCCCGCTGGCGCATGCCGCCGGAGAATTCGTGCGGGTACTGGTCGAAGCGGCGCGCCGGCTGCGGAATGCCGACCCGGTCCAGCATGTCGACCGCCCGCTGACGGGCCTCGCGCCGGTTGGCCTTCGGGTGGTGCACCCGGTACGCCTCGGCGATCTGCCGGCCCACCGTGTAGTACGGGTGCAGCGCCGACAGTGGATCCTGGAAGATCATCGCCATGTCCCGGCCACGCAGTCGGCGTACCTCATCGTCCGCGAGGCCGACCACCTGCCGGCCACCCACGGAGATCTCCCCGCTGACGGTGGTCCGTTTCGGATCGTGCAGGCCGAGAATCGCCAGCGAGGTGACGCTCTTGCCGGAGCCAGACTCACCGACGATGCCCAGGGTGCGGCCCCGCTCAACGGCGAAGGACACCCCGTCGACAGCGCGCACCACGCCGTCCTCGGTGTCGAACCGGACCCGCAGATCACGCACCCGCAGGTAGGCATCCTGGTCGGAGCGCTGTGCCGGCACGGCGGGACGGTCGTCCGGGTCCCCGGACGGCGAGGGTTCCGAGCTGTCCACGGCCACCTCCCTCAGTGACGAAGAGAACTTACAGCAAAGTCCCGAGGGTGAAAATAAGCTACAAAGCCGGCACGTGTCAGCGGGCCCGAGCGTAACGAGTCGGCATCGGCGGCGCACCCCCGTCACCTCGCCATCCACGCCCGTTCATGTCGCGCACCGCGCACCGCGCACCGCGCCAAGATCTCCGCAACTTCCCCGATGTTGCTGCCTCCGACACGCGAGGAGACAGCAACGTCTCCGATATTGCGCGGATCTTGACGACGAACACCGCCCCGGAGAGTAGGAGTGGGGTTTGGTGCGCCCACCGCCGCCAAGGTCACGCTCGAACCAGGATCTAGTGGCATCGCCGACGCGCCGACACCACTACAACCAGGATGGTGCGCGATCTTGTGGTTCCGAAGCGGCGGGGCGACGGATCCGGTGTGGGGCACCATTCGGCCGGAGGATCTGCTGGCCTGACGGGTGTCGGTCGGCTGGCCTAGGGTCGGTCCATGACCGAGTTCGACGCGGCCACCGCCGCCGTCCAGGCCGCCCTCGACGCGGGCGCCCGGTACGCCGACGCCCGGGTGATGCACCGCCGCTACGAGTCCATGACCGCGCGCAACGGTGACGTGGAGGAGCTGACCCAGGACGAGAGCATCGGGCTCGGGGTCCGAGCGTTGGTCGGGGCGAGTTGGGGCTTCCACGCCGTACCCGATCTGTCGGACGCCGCCGCCCGCGACGCCGGCCGGCGCGCGACGCGGACCGCCATGGCGAGCGCGCGGGTGCCGGGCCCCTCGGTCGACCTGGTTCCGGTCCAGGCAGCAACCGCGAGCTGGGTCTCCGGCTGCCAGATCGACCCGCTCGGGGTGCCCCTGTCAAATAAGGGCGATCTGCTTGTCGACGCGACCCGCACGATGGCCGAGCACGGCGCGGACCTGGCCGAGGGCCTGTATCAGATCTGGGACACCGCGAAGTGGTTCGTCTCCAGTGAGGGCCACCGGATCGACCAGCGGATCCGCGAGTGCGGCGGTGGCATCTCCGCCACCTCGATCGGTGACGGAGAGACGCAGCGCCGGTCCTGGCCGAGCTACCGCGGCCAGTACGGCACCACAGGGTGGGAGCTGGTCGAGTCGCTGGATCTGGCCGCGCACGCCGCTCAGATCGCCGAGGAGTCCCGGGCGCTGCTCACCGCGCCGCTCTGCCCCGCCGGCGAGACGGATCTGATCCTCGGCGGCGAGCAGATGGCCCTGCAGATCCACGAGTCGGTCGGGCACGCCATCGAACTGGACCGGATCCTCGGCTGGGAGGCGGCGTTCGCCGGCACGTCCTGGCTGGACCTGGCCCAACTCGGCTCGCTGCGTTACGGCTCGGAGCTGATGAACATCACCATCGACCCGACGATCCCGGGGGCGCTGGGCAGCTTCGGTTTCGACGACGAGGGCTCCCCGGCGGTCAAGCGGGACGCGGTCCGCGACGGTCGCTGGGTGGGTGTGCTCGCCGGCCGGGATTCCGCCGCGATGGCCAGCCTGGACTACGGCGGCAGCGTACGGGCCGACGGGTGGGCCAGGCTGCCGATGGTGCGGATGACGAACGTCGGCCTGGAACCCGGCCCGCACACACTGGAGGAGATCATCGCGGCCACCGACGACGGCGTGTTGATGGACCTCAACCGGTCCTGGTCGATCGATGACAAGCGGCTCAACTTCCAGTTCGGCTGCGAGGTCGGCTGGGAGATCAAGAAGGGGCGGCGGGGGCGGATGCTGCGCAACCCCACGTACACCGGGATCGGCCCGCTGTTCTGGCGTTCGATGGACATGCTCTCCAGCGAGACGGTCTCCTGGGGGACGCCCAACTGCGGCAAGGGCCAACCCGGCCAGGTCGGGCACACCGGCCACCCGGCCGCGCCGGCCCGGTTCCGCAACGTCCGCGTCGGGGTGTCAGCGTGAGCGCGAGGAGCGAGCCGGGCTTGCGAGCCCCGCAGTCGCGAACGAAAGGCGGCGCAGCGTGAGCGCGAGGAGCGAGGTCGAGCTGGCGGGGCAGGTCGTGGAGCTGGTTCGGCGTCTTGGCGGGCCGGCCGCGCAGGCCGAGGCGGTGGTGACGCGGGCGGACCTGGCGCTGACCCGGTTCGCCAACTCGGGCATCCACCAGAACGTCTCCGAGTCGACCGTCGGGGTCCGGCTGCGGGTGCACGTCGACGGTCGGACGGCTGCCGGTGGCGGCAGCGTGGTCACCGCCGACGGGTTGTCCGCTCTGGTGGAGCGCACCCTGGCCGCGGCGCGGCTCTGCCCGCCCGACGCGGGTTGGCCGGGGCTGGCCCCGCCCATGCCCACGCCGGACGCGCCGCCCATCGACGAGGCCACCGCGCACGCCGAGCCGGATCAGCGGGCCGATCGGGTGGGGGCGTTCGTGGCCGCCGCCGGGGGCCTCAGCACCGCCGGATACTGCCGCACCGCGCACCGCTCGTCGGCGTTCGCCAACTCGGCCGGGCACTCGGCGTACGGTCGCTCGGTGGAGGCGGCGATGGACGGCATCGCCCGCCGCGACGGCGCGGACGGGGTGGCCCGGCGCAGCGCCGACCGGCTGTCCGACCTCGACGGCGCCGAGTTGGGCGCGCAGGCGGCCGCGAAGGCGCAGGCGGCGGCCGATCCGGTCGAGCTGCCTCCGGGGCACTACGAGGTGGTGTTCGAGCCGGCCGCCGTGGCGGACCTCCTGCAGAACCTGTCCTTCTTCGGCTTCAACGGCAAGCGGTACGCCGAGCGGCAGTCGTTCGCCGAGCCGGGCGCGGCCCAGTTCGACACGGCTGTGACTCTGGTGGACGACCCGCTGGGCGGGTCCGGGTTGCCGTTCGACGCGGAGGGCACCGGCCGAGGGCCGCTGACGCTGGTCGAGGCGGGCACCACCCGGGCGGTGGCGCACGATCGCCGGACCGCCGCCGAGGCGGGCGCGGAGTCCACCGGGCACGCGGTCGCGGGGGCTGGCACCTGGGGCCCGATGCCACGCAACCTGCGGCTGACCGGCGCGGTGGCGGGTCCGGCCAGTGCGGTGGGCCGGAGCACCAGCGGCGCGGCTGCCGGGGCGGTCGTCGACGCGGACACCGCCGCGTTGGTGGCCGGCGTACGCCGAGGGCTGCTGGTCACCGACCTCTGGTACACCCGGGTGCTCGACCCGAAGAGCCTCGTCGTCACCGGGTTGACCCGCAACGGCGTCTGGCTGATCGAGGACGGCACTGTCGTCCGGGCGGTGCGTGACCTGCGGTTCACCGAGTCGTACCCGCGGGCGCTCGGGCCGGGGGCGGTGCTCGGGCTGGGGGCGCGGGCGGTGCGCCAACCGGACCGGGTGGACGGTGCCTGGTGGGCGGCGCCGTCGCTGCGGCTGGCGTCCTGGCACTTCACCGGAGGAGCCTCCGGCTGACGTTCCCGACCGCGGGCGCCAAACCGGCGCGTCGAGGGCTTTTCCGCAGGCCAGACACACGGACCACTCCCTTGCGCGGACGGCTCGCGGAGATCGGCGTAACGTGTGTCACTTAGCTGCGTCGGTCGATCCGGCGTGGTCGTTGGTGTGCGCATGACGTGGCAGCGGGTGCGGGTTCGCCGGTCCGCGTGCCGACCGGAGAGAGACCAGCCCGCCCGTACGGGCCCGTCGAGGAGACGACTCGAATGACTTCAACGGCAACGAGGCCGAGGGGGGCGCGGGCGCGCGCCGCCATCGCGGCGAAGACGTTGCGTACCGACCGATGGTGGTTCGCCCCGCTGATCACCGTGATCGGGCTCAGCGCCTGGGTCGCGTACGCGACGGTCCGGGTCTTCATGCACAAGTGGTACTGGGTGGACCAGTTCCACTACCTGACCCCGTTCTACTCCCCGTGTGTGACCGACCGGTGTGTCGAGGAAGCCTCGCACTTCGGCCGGTTCCTACCCGGCTGGTGGATCATCCCGGACGCCGCGCTGACCCTGCCGTTCCTGCTGCTGTTCCGGCTCACCTGCTACTACTACCGCAAGGCGTACTACCGGTCGTTCTGGCTGTCGCCGCCGGCCTGCGCCGTCCCGGACGGGCACAAGGAGTACGGCGGTGAGACCCGCTTCCCGCTGCTCGGGCAGAACCTGCACCGCTACTTCTTCTACGCCGCCGCGATCATCTCGCTGATCAACACCTGGGACGCGATCCTCGCCTTCCACTCGCCCAAGGGCTTCGGCTTCGGGCTGGGCAACATCATCCTGCTGCTCAACGTGGTGATGCTCTGGGCGTACACGATCTCCTGCCACTCCTGCCGGCACATCATCGGCGGCCGGCTCAAGCACTTCTCCAAGCACCCGGTGCGATACAAGGCCTGGACGTTCGTCTCGGCGTTGAACGTCCGGCACATGCAGCTCGCCTGGATCACCCTCGGCACCCTTGCGCTGGCCGACTTCTACATCATGGCGCTCGCGGCCGGCTGGTTCTCCGACCTGCGGTTCATCAACTAAAGGGCCCCTGACATGACCACAACCACTCGCATCGAACGACACCACTACGACGTCGTCGTCATCGGGGCCGGCGGCGCCGGTCTGCGCGCGGCGATCGAGGCCCGGCTGGCCGGCAAGAAGACCGCGATCATCTCCAAGTCGCTGTTCGGCAAGGCGCACACGGTGATGGCCGAGGGCGGCGCGGCCGCCGCGATGGGCAATGTGAACAGCCGGGACAACTGGCAGGTGCACTTCCGCGACACCATGCGCGGCGGCAAGTTCCTCAACAACTTCCGGATGGCCGAGCTGCACGCGAAGGAGTCGCCGCAGCGGATCTGGGAGCTGGAGACGTACGGTGCGCTCTTCGACCGCACCAAGGACGGCAAGATCTCGCAGCGCAACTTCGGTGGCCACGAGTACCCGCGCCTGGCGCACGTGGGCGACCGGACCGGCCTGGAGCTGATCCGCACCCTCCAGCAGAAGATCGTCTCGCTCCAGCAGGAGGATCAGCGGGAGTTCGGCTCGTACGACGCCCGGATCAGGGTGTTCTCCGAGACGACAATTACCGAGCTGCTGCTCGACGGTGACCGGGTGGCCGGCGCGTTCGGCTACTACCGCGAGTCGGGCGAGTTCATCCTCTTCGAGGCGCCGGCGGTCGTGTTGGCCACCGGCGGCGTCGGGCGCTCCTACAAGGTCACCTCGAACTCCTGGGAGTACACCGGGGACGGGCACGCGTTGGCGCTGCGCGCCGGGGCGACGCTGATCAACATGGAGTTCCTCCAGTTCCACCCGACCGGCATGGTCTGGCCGCCCTCGGTGAAGGGCATCCTGGTCACCGAGTCGGTGCGTGGTGACGGCGGCGTGCTGAAGAACTCCGAGGGCAAGCGGTTCATGTTCGACTACGTCCCCGACGTCTTCCGCAAGCAGTACGCGGAGACCGAGGACGAGGCGGACCGCTGGTACACCGACCCGGACAACAACCGGCGTCCACCGGAGCTGCTGCCCCGCGACGAGGTGGCCCGCGCGATCAACAGCGAGGTCAAGGCCGGCCGGGGCTCCCCCGCCGGTGGCGTCTTCCTGGACATCGCGAGCCGACGTTCGGCCGACGAGATCCGCCGCCGGCTGCCGTCGATGTACCACCAGTTCAAGGAGCTGGCCGACGTCGACATCACGGCCGAGCCGATGGAGGTCGGCCCGACCTGCCACTACGTGATGGGCGGCGTCGAGGTTGACCCGGATTCGGGTGCCGCCTTTGGCCACGTACGCGGGCTGTTCGCCGCCGGTGAGGTCTCCGGTGGCATGCACGGCTCCAACCGACTCGGTGGTAACTCCCTGTCCGACCTGCTGGTCTTCGGCAAGCGGGCGGGCGGGCACGCGGCCAGCTACGCGGACGGGCTGACCGCCCGGCCGAAGGTGGCAGTGAACGAGGTCGAGGCGGCCGTGGAGACCGCCCTCGCGCCGCTGCAACGGGACACCGGCGAGAACCCGTACACCCTTCAGCAGGACCTCCAGGCGGTCATGGGTGACCTGGTGGGCATCATCCGCCGGGAGGGTGAGCTGGCCGACGCGCTGGTCCGGCTCGCCGAGCTGCGTGAGCGGGTGGCCAAGGTGAGCGCGGCCGGCGGCCGACGCTACAACCCGGGCTGGCACCTGGCCCTGGACCTGCGCAACATGCTTGTGGTCTCGGAGTGCACAGCGAAGGCGGCGCTGGAGCGGCAGGAGTCGCGCGGCGGGCACACCCGGGAGGACTACCCGGCGATGGAGCCGAAGTGGCGGCAGGTCAACCTGGTCTGCGCGCTGGACGGCGACACAGTGCAGCTGACCCGCAAGCCGCTGCCGAAGATGCGGCCGGAGCTGATCGGCCTGTTCGACCGGGCCGAGCTGGCCAAGTACCTCACCGACGAGGAGATCGCCGACTTCGACGCCCTCGTTGCCGACGCTGGAGAGGCGGACAACCGATGAGCGGGAAGCGTCAGTTCCGGATCTGGCGGGGCGACGAGAGCGGCGGTGACCTCCAGGACTACATGGTGGAGGTGAACGAGGGCGAGGTCGTCCTCGACGTCATCCACCGCCTTCAGGCCACCGACGCGCCCGACCTGGCCTGCCGGTGGAACTGCAAGGCCGGCAAGTGCGGCTCCTGCTCCATGGAGATCAACGGCAAGCCGCGGCTTGGTTGCATGACGCGGATGTCGACCTTCGGCGACGACGAGACGGTCACTGTCACCCCGCTGCGCACCTTCCCGGTCATCCGGGACCTGGTCACCGACGTCTCGTTCAACTACGAGAAGGCACGGGAGACCCCGGCGTTCGCCCCTCCCGCGGACGTGGCCCCGGGTGACTACCGGATGCAGCAGGTCGACGTGGAGCGCTCGCAGGAGTTCCGCAAGTGCATCGAGTGCTTCCTGTGCCAGACGGTCTGCCACGTGATCCGCGATCACGAGGAGAACAAGCAGGCGTTCTCCGGCCCGCGGTACTTCATCCGGGCGGCCGAGCTGGACATGCACCCGCTGGATGCCCGGACCGACCGCAAGGAGTACGCGCAGGCCGAACAGGGCCTCGGCTTCTGCAACATCACCAAGTGCTGCACCGAGGTTTGCCCCGAGCACATCAAGATCACTGACAACGGGATCATCCCCATGAAGGAACGGGTCGTCGACCGCAGGTACGATCCCCTTGTGTGGCTTGGTAGCAAGATCTTCCGTCGGGGCGAGACGCCCCAGACCAGCGTGACCACCGCCCGTCAGGGCTCGGCGACGCCGGGCTCCGCCCGGGGTGGGGTGCACTCGCACGCGGGTGGCTCCCACGATTCGCGGGCTGAGGCGCAGGCGCAGAGCGGCGTCAACTGGCACCGGGAGGTGCCCCACCCGACCGCTCCGGCGGTCGACGACCGGGGCAAGCTGCCGCTGACCGAGCTCACCTTCGACCGGGCCGCCGCGCCGTCGCCGTTCGGTGACGACGTGACATTCCCGCTGCCTCCGGAGCACCTCAACTTCGCTCACCCGGAGCAGGACACCGCCACCCAGGTGAAGGCCAAGGTCAGCGAGCACAGCGGGGCCGTGAAGGAGAAGCTGGGCGAGGTGGCCAGCGAGCTGCGCGAGC